>JBDKJN010000351.1:0-15949 GCA_039796595.1 Bacteroidota bacterium | reverse complement strand
CGGTCACTCCGAATTTGGCGGCTAGTCCACTGCGCGGGCGCACTTGGGCTTCCAATCCAGCTGGCAGCGCCATAAACAGCCCCGTTGGAACTAGAGCCCGCTGGCCTACTTCAAGAACAATGGGTTCATCGAGGTTGGCTCGGAGATCCATACCGGCCGACTGCGATGTTTCATACTGGGGAAGAGGATGTCGTGAACGATTGATGATGCGAACGTCCATTCTTATTGACCGGTGAAAGTAGGTTTACGTTTTTCCAAAAATGCTGTGGTTCCTTCTTTGAAATCAGCGGTTCCAAAACACTGCCCAAAGGCTTGAATTTCTGTGGCATACCCATTTACACCATCGCGGTAACCGGCATTCACCGAGCGAATGGCGGCGTTAATGGCAGTGGGAGAGTTTTTAGCAATGCGGCTGGCGATATCAAGACACTTCGGCAAAAGTTCGCCTTGAGGCACAACATAGTTGACCAAGCCCCAATCCAGGGCCTCAGCAGCGGTAATCATTGCCGCAGAAGTGATCATTTCCATGGCTTTGCCTTTGCCTACCAATTGGGCAAGTCGCTGAGTACCACCATAGCCTGGGATTACACCTAAAGTCACTTCTGGTAAACCCATTTTGGCATTGTCGGAAGCCACACGCATATGAGCACTCATGGCCAATTCAAGGCCACCACCCAATGCAAAACCATTAACTGCGGCAATCACAGGCTTGCTCATGTTTTCTACAAAATCAAAAAGTAATTTTTGTCCACGAGCAGCCAATTGACCACCTTCGGATACGCTGAATTGAGCGAATTCCTTGATGTCTGCGCCAGCAACAAAGGCCTTTTCGCCAGATCCTGTGAGAATAATGCAACGTACCGCTTTGTTGACATCGGCAAGTGCAAGTGCTTTGTTCAATTCTTCAATGGTGGCGCCGTTCAGAGCGTTAAGCTGGTCGGGGCGTTGAATGGTGATGATCAGGATGTCACCCTGATGCTCAGTAGAAATAGTGGTATAAGCCATATAAGAAATCCGTAAAGTGGGCGACGAAGGTAATTGGAGTTGAGCCAAAAACCATGCTGGCTTTCAAAATCGAGATAAGAGCCTGATGATGTAACTTGCGCCACAGCTATGAAACAGAAGTTCATCTTCAACATCATTTTATTGGTGATTCTGAACCTTTTGGTGAAGCCGGTCTATATTTTGGCGGTTGAAGCTGAAGTGCAGAACAAGGTGGGGGCGGAATCCTATGGGACATATTTTGCCTTGTTGAATCTGAGTTTTCTGATGAACATTTTATTGGATTGGGGCATTACCAATTGGAATACACGGCATATCGCTCAGAATACCAGTGTGTTACAAAAGCACTTTTCCAAACTATTCACATCTCGATTCATTTTGGTGTTGGTGTTTTTGCCGGCCATTTTTATTGCCGCATTGGCGCTCAACTACCGCGGCGAGCAACTTTTACTTCTGGGAATAATTGCCTTGAGTCAGGTATTTGCTTCGCTATTGTTGTTTTTGCGCAGTAATCTCGCTGGCTTGCATTTGTTTAAACAAGACAGCCTGGTGTCGATCATGGACAGGAGTTTCATGATTTTGGCTTTGGGGTATTTGTTATGGGGCCGTCAGGACGGCGCGTATTTCGACATTTTTTGGTTGGCTTACGGATTGTTGTTCTCTTACATAGCAGCTTGTGCGGTGGCTTTTTGGATTTTGCGCAAACACATTCGACCTGTGCGCTGGATGTTCGATTGGCCATTTACTCTGAGCATTCTTAAACAAAGCACACCGTTCGCGATGCTGATAGCGGTGAGCATGCTGGGTGCACGAACAGATGCCATTTTACTGGATCGCTTGACTGGCGCTGATGAGGCGGGGATTTATGCCATGGGATTTCGCTTTTTTGAGTCCTTAAGCATGATTGCCTATTTATTTGGAGGTTTGTTGTTGCCCATGTTTGCAAGAGCACTAAGCGAGCGCGAGGATATCACTGGGTTGGTGCACATGGGTTGTTCGTTCTTATTTGCAGGTTGTTTTGCAGCAGCGATATGGTGTTTTGTGGACGCTCGGGACATATTGTCTCTTTTTTATATGAATCATTTGGACCAGGCTGCGGCAACATTCAAGTGGCAAATGTTGGCCGCTGTTTGTTTTTCTATGCAATATGTGTTTGGTACCCTTCTTACAGCCGATGGCCTATTGCGTCCCTTGATTCGAATAGCATTGATTGGAGTGGTATTCAATATAGCGCTAAATCTGTGGTACATTCCACTTTTCGGTAGTGTTGGTGCGGCCATGGCGTGTTTTTTGACGCAGGCATTGATACTTGGATTACAAGTGTTCGAAGTCTATCAACGGTATAGGATCCAAGGCATGACAAAACTTTCAGTGCGGATGGTGTCTTTTGCGATATTACTTGTGTTGGGAGCGTTTTTTTACAAGGACCAGACAATATTTGATTTGAGCATTGCGTTAAAAGCGGGAATTTTCGGAGCCTTTGCCTTAATTATTGCTGTTTTAACGGGATTGCTGGATTGGAGAGCTGGACAACGCATGTTACGGGCAAAGTTCTAAGACCACAAAACCAAGGGATAATCTATGGTGAATGGTTGAATCAATCCGATTAGCTTTGTACCTTAATTCAAGAACCTAATACCAGGACCCCAACTATGAGTAATGTGTCCACACCGACCAACGAGACGAGTTTAGAATCCTCCAATTTATTGGTGCTACTATTTCGGTGGCGTAAACCCATCATTATTGCCTGCGGATTGGCTGCTATAGTTTCGGCTGTTGTTTCGCTGTTGATGACTGAAAAATACCGCAGCACGGTGGTATTATACGCTTCACAACAACACAGTTTTGGTGCGCAATTGCTGGAGGATCTGAAAACGGAGGATATCTTGGCTTCAGGGGAAGAAGAAGATGCAGAACGTTTATTGCAGATGATCAACAGTGATCAAGTGAGAAACCGGATCATTGAAAAGTATAAGTTGTATGAAATCTATGAAATTAATCCTGGGGAGAAGGGATCGAAAACTTTAATTGGAAGGGAATACAACGATAATGTTGCCGCAAAATTGACCAAATTTGGCTCGGTAGAGATTTCAGTATTGGACACGGATCCGGATCGTGCGGCGAACATGGCCAATGATATCGCTCTGTATGCAGACACTTTGAGCAATAAGCTGCGCAGCGAAAGAGCTCTTCAAGCTTTTCATTATGCAGAGAATTCATTGAATGCGTTGGAAGAGGAAGTGCGCATCATGGAGGATAGTATGCGTGTTTTGCAAGAAATGGGTGTGTACTCTTACATCGATCAGATTGCAGCACTCACAGAAATGTATGGAACGGCGATCGCCGAAGGGCATCCGGATCGTGCCAACAAGCTTAAAGAGCAAATGGACTTTTTGTCGAAGTATGGTACAACCTATAATCGTTTGACCGAAAGGTTAGAAACGAGCTATGAAAAACTGGGCACTTTGCGCAAGCGTTTTGATTTGATGAAAATCGACGTTGAAAGCAATATCGCTAATATGAGCATCGTGGACGAAGCAAGTCCTGCGGATAAGAAATTTTATCCCGTGCGATGGCTGATAGTGGCTATGAGTGTGGCCAGTGTTTTTGTGCTCACGGTGATTCTTCTTCTCCTTTGGGACAACTTCAAGCGTCTACGCACTGAAGGTAAGCTTTAGTCAGCATGACCATAGAAATCAAAAAGCGGTTACTTTATGCGTTAATCGGGATTTACCTGATAGCTATCGTCTATTGTCTGCTCAACGATTTTCTGTATATTTTTCTTTTGCCCGTTGTATTGGGCGTGTTGTACTGTGCTTTTTACCATTTGGAGTATTTGTTGTTGTTTGCTGTTGCATGCACACCGTTAAGCTTAAATTTAGAAGAACAAGAAATCGCAGGAGTAGGACTTTACCTTCCTACTGAGCCATTATTGGCGGGATCTATGTTCTTGATGTTTTTTAAAATGCTTTCGAACAAGAGCATTGATAAGCGTATTTTTTATCATCCCATTTCGTATTTGATTTATTTGTATTTGGGATGGATCGGTTTAACATGCATCACCAGTGAGTTTCCAGTCGTCAGCGTAAAATTTTTGATCACGCGTCTTTGGTTTATCAGCACAATGTATTTTTTAATGACGCATATATTTCAAAATCAGAAACGCATATGGCATTTTGTATTGTGCTACATGTTCGCTTTGACCATCGTTATCATTTATACTGTGGTTAGACATGCTGAATTTGGCTTTGATAAAGAGTCTGCACACTGGGTGATGGAACCCTTGTTTAAGGATCATACAAGTTACGGAGCAGTTTTGGCCATGTTCACGCCGATGTTATTGGCATTGCTGTTCTGGCGCAATATGAATTTGTTGTTGCGCGTCATTTTGTCGATTGCCATGCTCATTCTAATTGTAGGATTGGTGCTTTCATATACACGAGCGGCATGGATCAGTGTAGTCGGAGCGGGATGTATTCTAATCGTTTTATTATTGAAAGTACAATTGCGAACACTGCTCTTGGGTACTGCCTTAGCAGGTGCGTTGTTGGTACTTGCTTGGGATGATATTCAGGTTTCGTTGAAAGGCAACAAACAAGAGAGTAGCGACAAGCTGGATGAACATGTGAGCAGTATTTCCAATGTCTCCAGCGATGCCAGTAATCTGGAGCGCCTCAATCGATGGAACTGTGCCATGGAAATGTTTTATGAACGTCCAATCGTAGGCTGGGGTCCAGGAACGTATCAGTTTGTGTATGCACCATTTCAACGCAGCGGCGACCGCACCATTATCAGCACCAATCAAGGCAATGGAGGAAATGCCCACAGCGAGTATTTGGGTCCATTGTGTGAACAAGGATTTCCGGGGATGGTGCTTATTTTATCGTTGCTTTATATGGTTTCTGCACTTTCGTTCAGATTGTTTTATACATTAAAAACATACCACAATAAATTAATCGTGGCAGGAGCATATTTAGGCTTAATGACCTATTTTATACATGGCACATTAAATAATTATCTCGATACGGATAAAGCCAGTGTCCCTTTCTGGGGATTCATCGCCATATTGGTTGCTACGGACTTGTATCATCGTCCGAACGAACTTGTTCAATCTGCTGACTAGGTTATCTCGAAACAAAGTTCGATCTTTTGTCATATCATATATTGATGAACGGTTATAGGCACCAATAATAACATTGCCAATTTCCCTCGCCATTCTATTTTTTAGCAAGTAAGCCTTGCCACGATTGTTTTGGGCTTGCCTTACTAATATGATTAGTCATTAGAACGTGGGCAGCATCGGTTAATGACCATTTTGGGAATATTATCATTGCAAAAAATGTAACCGCTATGTTGTTGAAAAACAATCTGTTGGCTTGGTTGTTTGTTAAGGTTAGGCAAGGAGTGAAACCTATCTCATGCATTAGTAGTAGAAATGCCTAATAAATGAACTATTGAGATGAACTACCCATGTTTTTCTGCTACCGGCATGGCCTTTACAGATTGCGACTGGACTCGTCAGACGAGGACCCAAATCACTATCAGACTACAAACCAAAACTCTTTGGCAAGCCAACCAAATCTACCAAACTAAACAAGAGGATAATTTACTTGTGTGTGCACGAGTGAAAGTTCAACATCGAGCAATCCATTTTGAATCAAAAGGGATGGCTAATGCCAACCTAGAAATTCATCGAAAATATTGTTTGCCTCTATTCGATTAAGCGATTAGAATCAAACTCAACAGAAGATGCCTGACCAGCTTTGACTTTAGTTTTTCGTTTGAATTTTAGGAAGTAATCATGTTTAAATTTTCTACTTTGTGCGTTGTATTTTCCATTTTTACAACGACGTTATTTGCTCAAACTACGCGCACTTGGAACGGTTCTGTTTCAACAGCTTGGGGTACTGCAGGCAACTGGACACCGTCTGGTGTTCCATTGACAACTGATCATGTGATCATTGTTACCGCGGCTAATGCTTGTACGCTCAGCGCTAACACGAGTATAACCAATTGCACCATCACATCAGGAACATTGAACCTTGGTGGCTTCACATTGACATCGACCGGAGTGGTTGCAGCTAACAACGGAACCTGCACCAATGGTACATTCAATGCCACGGGAACAAGTGCGGTTTTTTCGGGAACAACATTTGGAGCCGCAGTAACCGCTACCACTGGTGCTTTGGTTTTTTCCGGAGGTACTTTCAACAGTACAGTCACAGTGACTAAGACGGGAGCTAGCAATGACGTTGGACAAGGTGGATGTACTTTTAATGGTGTTTCAAGTTTCACGAATACAGGAGCAGGTTATTTGATGTTCGGTAATGGTGCTTTGACACCCGATACTTGGAATGCAGATGTAACGTTTACAAATTCGGGATCCGAGCGGATTTTACCATGTTGGAATTCTGCAGGAAATCAATTCAATGGAAACATTTTTGTCAATACTTCAGGATCATCTGTGGGTATCAATTTCTGTGGAGGATCAGCATCCGCGACTGCTACATTGGCTGCTACTCGCACAATATCGGCAGGCTTTACAGGATTAACTGCCGGTTACCTCATTCTACAACGTTTCACGCAATTGGGATCTGCAGCAGTTAACTTGACTGCAACTGGTAATACAACATACATTCAATTTGGTCCATCATCAACGATCGGAGGAAATCTTACATTGACAACTACAGGTGTGTTATTCCATGGCTGTACGTTTAACGGCACAGTGAATGCCACTAAAACAGGTGCAAGTTCTGATGCTGGAAATGGTGGTTGCGTATTCAATGGTGTCTCCACATTTGTCAATAATGGATCCGGTTATTTGATGTTTGGTAATAATGCCTCAACTCCAGATATATGGAATGCGAATGTTACTTTTACAAATAATGGTACAGAGCGAATTCTGCCGTGTTGGAATTCGGCTGGCAATCAATTCAATGGAAATATCTTCATCAATACTTCGGGCCCTTCAGTAGGTATACATTTCTGTGGTAATACGAATGCTACGGCTACGCTGGCGGCAACTCGTACGATTTCTGCAGGTGTAACAGGTCATACCGCGGGTTATTTGATTCTACCGCGATTCACACAGTTAGGTAATGCTGCAGTAAATTTAGTTGCGACAGGAGCGACTACTGACATTCGATTTGGCCCGAGTTCAACAATCGGAGGTAATGTTACTGTTACCTCACCTGGTATTCAACTCAATGGATGTACGTTTAATGGCACGACAAATTTTACTAAAACAGGCGTCAATGGTGATAATAGTGCTGGTGGAAATGTTTTTGTAGGCGCTTCGGTTTTCAATCATAATGGCACTGGAAATTTTTTGCTGGGCAATGGTCTTGCAGATACTTGGAATTCGACTGCTACTTTCAATAACAACGCAGGTGGTATTATTTATTTGGCCTACAACCATTCCGGTCTTACAACAACATTTGGGAGCACCGTAGCAATAAATAATATCACCTCTGCGGGAGGAAACCCAGGTGTAAGGTTAGCCGAAGCAGGAACTACTGCCGTAGTCACGTTCAATGGTGCTGTAACCATTACAAATGGAGGAACAGGTGCGGCTCCTTACGTTTTGTTTGGTAGTGGAAACAATTCGAATGTTTTTAATTTCAATTCCACATTAACAGTAAATCAAAATAATACAGGAACCGGAGCGATCACACAATTTGGTGGAACAGCAACTGTAAACCTTGCAGATAATGTGGTGTTGAGCAATACTTCCGGGAATAGTTCCTGGATCGGGTTCACAATGAATGGTGGTACTACAACCTTGGCGAGTGGTAAGACGATTACCATAGGAGCAGGAGGTTTTAACAACGGATCATTGTACTTGCGACGCTTTTCACAGCTTGGTTCCACTGCGCAATCTTTCACTTTCACGGGACTAGGGCATTTGGCCATTGGTCCAAACTCAAATTTTAACGGGAATGTCGTAGCAGTTGTGCCTTCACTTGCATTAAATGGATGTACTTACAATGGCACCGCAACCTTTACGAAGAACGGATCTGCAGGTGATTATTCAGCTGGTGGTAATGTTTATAATGGACTTTGCAGCATTACCAACTCAGGTAGTAATTTTTTGGTTTTGGGTAATGTGAATCCCGATACGTATAACAGCGATGTCACTTTTACCAACACTGGTTCAGAGCGCTTGTTGCCTGGATGGGTCGCGGCAGGCAATCAATACAACGGTAATATCTACGTGAATAGCACAGGTTCAGCTGCGGGTATAAATTTCAATGGTGGCAATAGTAACGCAAGTTCAACCTTGGCTGCCACTAAAAGTGTTTTTGTTGGTGGTTTAGGGTACACCGCAGGATATTTAATTCTTCAGCGTTTCACGCAATTGGGTAGTGCATCGGTCAACTTGACATTGAGTTCAACAGCAAACTATATCCAGTTCGGTCCTAACGCTCAGATGGGAGGTAATACCACTGTGACTTCTCCGCGTATATTACTCGAAGGCTGTGTCTTTCAAGGTACAACGAACTTTACTAAGACCGGAACAGCGAACGACAATAGCTCAGGAGGAAATACTTTCACCGGTGCGTGTGTTTTGAATCATAATGGGTCTGGTAATTTTTTACTTGGTCTAACTAATTCGGATAATTGGATGGGCACAGCGACATTCAATAATAATTCGGATGGTATTATATATGTTGCACACAGTCACGGTGCAAGCACATCCGCATTGAATGGTGCCGTTATCATTAATAATACATCCTCAGGTAGTGGAAGCCAAGGCGTTCGATTTGCCGAAGGATCATCCAATGTTGGTGTGGTATTCCAATCATCAGTAACGATCAATAACGCTGGAACAGGAAACAGTAATTATGTGTCTTTCAGCAATGGTGGAGGTAGTAACACCATCACCTTTAATGGTGTATTGACCGTCAATCAGACGAATACTGGAACCAGCGCGATTACCTATTTTGGTAACCAGGGTACAATTATTTTGAATGAAAATGTTGTATTGAACAATACATCCGGTGCCTCCTCTTACATTGGATTTTCTTTGAATGGAGGTTCAACGACATTGGCGGCGGGTAAAACCATCACTATTGGATCAACCGGATTCACCAACGGACTGTTGTATTTACGTCGTTTCACTCAAGTGGGTGGCACACCGCAAAGCTTGACATTAACGGGCAATGGGGGAATAGTATATGGACCTAGTTCGAGCTTCGGAGGTAACCTTACATCTGTAAGTCCAAGTTTGTATTTTAATGGTTGTGTATTCAATGGCACATCCACTTGCACCAAGAATGGATCCTCAGGCGATTATTCGGCAGGAGCAAACACATTTGTTGGTGCGTCTACAATAACCAACAGCTCTTCAGGTATTTTGGTTTTTGGTAGTGGATCCTCAGACGTTTGGCAAAGTGATGTGACCTTCAACAACAGCGGAACTGCAGTTATTTATGTGGCGCACAACCACAACGGATCAACATCAACATTCAATGGACCAGTGACAATCAACGTCACAAGCTCGGGTACAGCTAGTTCAGGTGTTCGTTTCGCTGAGGCCTCTAGCACGGGTGTGGTAGTATTCAATGGCCCCGTGGTAGTGAATAACGGAGGTACGGGTACAAATAACTATGTGGCATTTGCAAATAGTACCGCTGGTAATATCATTACATTCAACAATACTTTAACGATCAATCAAACGAATTCAGGTACCTCTGCCATTACGTATGTCGGTAGCAATTCAGTGATTAATTTGAATGACAATGTAGTGATCAACAACACCTCTGGTTCAGGTTCTTGGGTTGGTTTTGCAATGAATGGTGGATCAGCCACACTTGCGAATGGAAAAACAATTTCAATAGGAGGAACAGGATTTAATAATGGTAATTTGTACTTGCGTCGTTTTGTGCAATTGGGTAGTACAGCCCAAAGCTTAACGCTGACAGGAACCGCAGGTTTGACCTATGGCCCTTCTTCACAATTCAATGGAGCTGTGACCTCTGTAAGTCCAAGTGTATATATCAATGGCTGTACTTTTAATGGCACATCGGATATAACTAAGAATGGTAATTCAGGTGACACCTCTATTGGTTCCAACAGTTTCGTTGGAAATGCCGTTTTAAGTAACACTGGATTTGGTAACTTGGTCATGGGAAGTGGATCATCAGACCAGTGGTTGGGTAATGCTGTGTTCAACAATAGCGGCTCGGCTGTTTTATATTTGGCGCACAACCATAATAGCGCAACAACAACTTTCAACGGAACTGTTCAGATCAATGTAACATCAAGTGGAACAGCTCAATCAGGTGTTCGATTTGCTGAGGCATCCAGTTCTGGTATTGTCACTTTCAATGGCCCAGTAACTGTGAACAACGGCGGTACAGGAACAAGTAACTATGTTGGTTTCGCACATTCAACGGCTGGAAATACTGTCAACTTTAATAATACGCTTACAGTCAATCAAACCAATAGTGGAACGTCTGCAACAACCATTATAGGTGGAAGTTCATTGATTAACTTGAACAATAATGTTGTATTGAACAATACCTCTGGTCCAAGTTCGTATATCGGATTTGGCATTAGCGGTGGCAATATCCTTTTGGCGAATGGTCGCACTATAGGCATTGGTAGCACTGGATTTACGAATGGTGCACTCTATTTGCGTCGTCTGACTCAAGTTGGAACAACAAGTCAAACGCTTAACCTTACAGGTACTTCGGCTTTGTATATTCAAAACACGAGCACATTCAATGCAAATTTGTTTTATGCTGCACCACAAGTCTATGTTGAAGGAAGTACCTTTAATGGGGTTTCTCGTTTTACAAAAACCGGTGGATCGAACAACTATTCTGCGGGTGGTAATACATTCAATGGAAATACCCATTTTATCAATTCTGGTATAGGCGATTTTGGTTTGGCAAACGGAAATGGTGATGATTTCAATGCACTCGCACGTTTTGTACAAACAAATACGGGTCTGATGCGTCCGATCCACAATGCAACTTCAACTTTCGCTGGAAATATTGCAACGGATAGTTGCACTGCCGCTATCACTTTTGGTACTGCTGGAAATGGCATCATGTCGATCGATGGAAATGTTGCGCAACAATTCAATGGTGATGTAGCATTTATTCCAACGGTGAGTCGTTTAATCATGAACAATTTAGGAAGTGGTTCATTGACCCTAAACGTTCCTGTTTTTAACAGTGCCAATACGGTTTTCACCAGTGGTGACATCTTAACGACCGGAGCAAATTATTTCCGATTCAATTCATCCGCAACGTACACTGGCGCCTCCAGCAATAGTCATATAGCAGGTGTGGCTCGTCGTATGGGTACAGGTGCCTTTATTTATCCAGTGGGAAATGGCACAGTGTATCAACCTGTAACCATAAATCCAACTGCCAACCCAAATGGCATCGACGTACAATATTTTGCCGCAGATGCGGGCACGGGAGCGTTTATCGGCGGTGTGGCTTCACCACCGAATTTGACCTCATACAATGCTCAGGAATACTGGAATATTAATCCAGTTACTACAGCAACAGGAACTGTTGCGGTGAATTGGGATGGTATCAATGATCCGGCAGTAGCAACATTTGCAGAGGCCCGTGTGGGTCATCGTTTTGGTGGTAACTGGCTCAATGAGGGTGCAACAACCTCTGGCACACTTGCCAATGGTACCGTTACCAGCGATCCGATTTCAACTTGGGGTCCGTTTACATTGGGTATAACTTGTCCAACCGCATTAAGCATAACTTGTCCTTCAAGTGTCACTGTGTTAGCTCCAGTAGGTTCTTGTGTCGCGAATGTGACTTTGCCAGTAGCAACTGCTACAAGTGTATGTGGCACAACGGTTATCACAAACAGCTTCAATGCGAATGGAGCCAACGCTTCTGGAAACTATCCTATAGGAACTACAACAGTTGTTTACACAGCAACGTCGGCCACAGGCTCTTCTGCTACATGTTCGATAACCGTGACAGTAACCGATAATCAAGGTCCAGTGATTACATGTCCTTCTAACATCACACAGAATATTACTTCGGGTTGTGATGCAACGGTTATCGTAGGACAGGCATCGGCCGTAGATCAATGCGTTCAACAGTATTCGTTGAATTTTGCTGGTGGCACAGAGGTACTAACCACACCAAACGCGGCTGCCTTGCAACAGACCGGAAACTATACGCTTGAAGCGAGTGTCTATATTGAAGGCAATCCTGGAGATTGGGTTCGTTTCGTTGGTAAGGGTGCAACGGGTAGTCGTAACTATGGTTTGTGGTACCACCGATCCAACAATTTGTGGTTGTTTCAGGCTTTGAATACGGATGGAACTTGGGTCAGTGCGCAATTCAACTCAACCATTAACCTCAACCAATGGTATCATGTGGCGGGTGTGAAGAGTGGGAATTCGTATTCGTTGTATCTCGATGGTGTTTTGGTTGCTACAGCCAATACCAATGCAAATCCAATGACTTCTACAGACCCATTTACTGTTGGTTATGCTAATTTCCACGCAAGCCATATTGGAAATATTGATAATGTGCGTTTGTGGAATTCCGCTTTGACAGCGGCTCAAATTGCATGCTCTGCACTTGGAACACCATGTGCTAACCCAAATGGCTTGATCATTAATTACGATTTTGAATCGGGTATCGGTGGTCCAACCGTATTTAATCGCGCGAGTTCATCGCATAACGGTACTGCTTCAACTACCATTACTGCTTCCGATTGGGAGAATTTTGATGCGCCAGGCAATGGTATGTTTATCACAAATAACAGAACCAATACTTGTGATGCTTCTGGCACTTTCAACTTAGGCACAACCTCAATTGTGTGGACTGCTGCAGATGCTAGTGGAAATACTTCAACGTGCACGAGCACGGTAACTTTGGTGGATGCTATTGCACCTACTATTACATGTCCTGCAACCATCAATGCGTTTACTGCAGCGGGTACATGTGCAGCAACGGTGAATTATAATGTGCCTGTTGCGATTGATAATTGCGGCAACTGTACAACACCTCCGACGATCGCTGGATTGACTTTACTCGGCACAAATAACGGTGTCGCATACTACATTTCCAATGCTAGCGCAACTTGGAGTGCTGCAAATACAGCCGCTGCATCAGCTGGCGGTTATCTTGCTTCAATCAACTCTTCCTCTGAGAATTCATTCGTACTGAATGCTGTCACTACTGCGTTGGGATCGTTTTCGCCTTACTGGATAGGATTAAGTGATGCTGTTGCAGAGGGTACTTTTGTTTGGAGCAATGGTGATCCAGTTACCTATACCAATTGGAACTCAGGACAACCTGACAATAGCGGCAATGAAGATTGTGTACAGGTTTGGACGGCAGCTGGAACATGGAATGACAATACTAGCACTGCTAGTATGAGATACGTAGTGGAACTGCCTTGTATTCCTGTTACACGTACATCTGGATTGGCAAGTGGAAGCACATTTCCTTTAGGTACAACAGTTGTTACGCATTCCGCTACAGATGGCAGTGGCAACACTGTTCAATGTTCATTTAACGTAGTTGTGACCGATAATATCGCTCCTACGATAACATGTCCTGCAACACAAACTTTAGCTTTGAACGCTTCTTGTAATGCTGCTTTGCCGAATTATACTACATTGGCGGTTGCTGCAGACAATTGCACAGCCAATGCGAATTTGATTTTCACACAGACTCCTGCGGCAGGTACTGCTGTATCTGGAATGGGAACTACAGTTGTCACATTGACGGTTCAAGACCAAGCTGGCAATACAAGCAATTGCTCATTTAGCGTAAATCGTGTAGACTCCACTTCCCCTACAATGGTGTGTCCTTCAAACATCACAACCAATGTTAGTGGTGTGTCTTGTAGCGCTCCAGTGACATATTCGCTGAGCATGACGGATAATTGTACTGCGCCAATAAACTGTTCACCTGATGCAATCGCAGGGTTTGTCAAAATTGGCGTTTTCGATGGACATACCTATTTCCGTTCAACAACTCCATTGACATGGACGGCAGCAAGCACTCAGGCGAATGCTTTAGGCGGGCACCTAATCACAATTTCTAGTGCGGCCGAAAATGCTTACGTTCAAAGTTTTTCCAATCACTGGATTGGCTTGACTGACCAAGTAACTGAAGGCGTATTCACATGGGTTACTGGAGAACAATTGGGGTATACCAATTGGGTAGCTGGCGAGCCGAACAATAGCGGCAATGAAGATTATGCTGCAATCTGGAATACTTCTGGTGGATGGAACGATTGGACTTCAACGGGTACGGCCAACTATATCGTTGAGTTTGATTGCGGTTATAACTTATTGGCGGGTTTGCCTTCGGGATCTACTTTCCCGGTCGGTACAACAGTGAATACGTTTACTGTGACCGATATTGCTGGTAATACTTCTGCTCCATGTTCATTCAATGTGGTTGTAGTTGACAATATCAATCCAACGATATCATGCCCTAGTAATATTATCAATACTGTTACAGCAGGAGCTTGCACCCGTTCAGTAGCAACAACGAATCCAACTTTTGCGGACAATTGTAGCGTCACTGCTCTGACATGGTCCATGACTGGCGCAACAATATTGACGTCACCAACACTCGGTGTGAACTATGTAGGCACACAGACTTTCAACGTTGGTATCACTAATGTATCGTACATAGTCACAGATGCATCTGGTAATACGGCTAGTTGTTCATTCACTGTAACGATCAACGACAATATCAATCCTGCTATTACTTGTCCTGCGAATATCACGCAAAGTGTTGCTGCAGGGTCTTGTACTGCTTCTGTGGTGACATCGGCCCCAACAACATCTGACAACTGCTCTGTCGTAACCCTGCGTTGGACATTGTCTGGTGCTACTGTGGCTGCTTCCCCGTTAACAGGAATCAATAATTTAGGCACTTATGTATTTAATATCGGCACTACAACGGTAAACTATACTGCATTGGACGGCGCAGGAAATGCTTCGACATGTAGTTTTAACGTGGTAATTACGGATAATATTTCACCGAGCATCTCTTGTCCTTCTAATGCAAGTGCAAACGTTGCAGCAGGCTCATGTTCTGCAAGTGTTGTTACGACAAACCCGACATATAGCGATAATTGCGCGATTACGAAACTCACATGGACCATGACTGGCGCAACGATTGCGGTATCGCCTTCAACGGGTATCAACACCATCGGTACGTATACGTTTAACGCGGGTACAACTGTGGTAACGTATAGTGTTGAAGACGCTGCAGGCAATATTACATCGTGCACTTTTAACGTTGTGGTTATCGATAATATCAATCCAACAATTTCTTGCCCATCAAATATTACGGCTTCTGCTGGAGGAGGCACAGGTTGCGCGGCAAGTGTTAACACAACAAATCCGACGACGGCAGATAACTGTGCAGTGAACAGATTGACATGGGCCATGACGGGAGCAACAGTTGCCTCATCACCTGCTACAGGCATTAATAATGTTGGTACATACAGCTTCAATGCAGGTGTTACAACTGTGACCTATACGGTACGTGATGCCAATAACAATAGCGCGTCTTGCTCTTTCACAGTGACTATAACTGATAGTGAAGCACCAGTAATCACTTGTCCTTCCAATGTCACAGCGAATGTTGATCCAACGGTCTGTGAACAAACGGTTACTACTTTAAATCCTGTATTTAGTGATAATTGTGTTGTAAGTCACTTGACCTGGATGATGACGGGTGCTATTGAAGATAATTCACCAAGCACGGGCATCAACTATGTAGGAACATTTGTATTCCCACAAGGTGTAACTACAATTACGTATACGGTTACAGATTCAGCGAATAATAGCACCACATGTGCATTTACCGTAACAGTCAGTGATAACATTGCACCAACAATTGTTTGTCCAGCAGCAGTTACCGGATTCTTGAACCCTACAGATTGTTTCGCCAGTGGTGTAGCTTTAGGCATTCCTACTATT
>JBDKJN010000350.1:0-2799 GCA_039796595.1 Bacteroidota bacterium | reverse complement strand
GTGTGGATGCATTACCAATGATACTCCTGTTGCAAAAAAATGTGTTGCACCACTAGTGATGCGTTGTTTCATGAATTCAGGCAGAGGACCTTCGACAGCGGAGAAGTTCACACCACCTTTTTCAAATACACCGCCGTTGGTAATAACTCGACTCAATCCACCACCACCATCATTATGCTGCCATGCATCAGATGAAAAATTCTTTTGACCATCAAGCGCCTCGAGGCCATCGCAAATGGAAGACTGAATGGCCTTAAATGCAGCGCTGACCTCTTCCTTGGTGTAGTTTCCTTCAATCACCGCAACCTAGCTTTATGGATTAACCTGAGTTTCCTGGAAATCCGTGGTACCGATAATGTGAATATACTTATTCTCGAAACCGGACTCCATGCCTGTTTTATAAAAATCAAATTGATCTCCTATTGTTTTGGCTTTTATCTCGTCCATGTGATTTGGAAAGTCGTGGCCAAACTGTTTTAATCCCATACCATAGAACAACACAAGATCATAACCCAACGCTGCAAATTTGTTCGGCTCCGAACGATACTTTTTACGGTATTCATCCATCCACTTATTGACCATCGGATCTGTGGTATCAATAAAGGTAGTTAACGGATAATGCAAATGGTATTTGTTGCGGTTTGCAACTGAAATATTATCTATATCCTCCCAACTTTCGTTGCCAAAAACAATGATATCACCTTCACCTAATCCACGGAAAAGTGCACTGATCACCTTCTTATCATTGGTTGGTACAACGACAATATTTTTCTTACCTGCCTTTATTTTGTCCTTTATAGCGAAAGTCGCGACATCCGCTACAATGACTTCATTCAAAATAGAGTCTCCCGTCAATACTTTCCATTCGTCCTTAAAGGCATTTACAGATTTGATGTCATCCAAATTCTTACTATTCACCAAAACAATTTGAGCATTCGGATAGGTCTTGTGTATAAAGCGAGCAGTTGTTATCCACTGTGTTGTTGAACCAGCCACCGCCTTCGACATATTAGGTGATTGTAACAAAATCGTAGAAGGTTGTTGCACAGGCACAACCACATGGGTATCCTTATTTTTCGCCCATTGCGTTAGTTCCTTCAACGGCTCTTTAAAAGTTGGGCCAATCACTACATCAACTTCGCTCATCTCAGCTTTTGCGATCAGCGGAGCAATCATTTTCTTATTATCCAATACATCATAAATATGAATATTGGCTTTTAACCCGTACTTTTCCAATGTATCAGCAGCCATCATAGCGCCACGCATCATTTGTATAGAAGATTCACGTAATTTTTTATCCCGCGTTTCCATTGTGTCCTTATAGTTGGCATAGAAAGGCAACATCAACGCCATGTCGTATTGTTTCTCGTAAATCGGACCGCGTACCTCTACTTTCCCATCCGTACGATTGGGCAATATGCCTGGTTGAGTGGATTCTGATGGACGAGCGCCCGGGATGCGAATTTCCATATCTGCCTTTAATCCATCTTTCAATCCTTCGTTGAGCTGGTAAAGTGCCTCTTGCGGTACATTGTATTTTTTCGTAATGCTGTATACAGTTTCGCCTGCCTGAACTTTATGTATGAAAAAGTCACGATCCTGAACGATAGGTTCAACCTTTGGTTTAGGACCAGGAATGACCAATATCTGTCCTTTTTTTACCCCTTTATCCGAGCCAGGATTTGCTGCAATCAAGTCGTTGACTTCAACATTGTATGCTTTCGCAATTGAGAATAAGGTTTCCTTCTTTTTGACTTCATGGGTTTGTTGGCCCGGCTTAACCGCTCCAGCTTTAGCCTTAGGTATTCGTACGACCTGACCTTCTTTTAAACCTCCATCGGATCCGGGGTTCGCAGCCGATAATTCGTTGACATCACATTGGTATAACTTAGACAATGCATACAACGTTTGGCCTTTCGTTACAGTGTGCAGCACATACTCCACGCCGTTGATGGTCTCAACTCGCGTTGAAATTTGGGCGTGCCCCGTGCATGATGTGATAAGCATCATGACACAGACGTAACTCAAAAGCGCAAAAATTTTAAATATTCTCATTTCCCTGAAATTTGAATTGGTTTCAATAAAAATAATGCCACAACTTATTCCCATTCAATGGTTGCAGGTGGTTTGGAACTGATGTCATAAACTACCCGATTGATCCCCTTCACCTTATTGATTATTGCATTACTCACCTCCGCTAAAAAATCATGTGGCAATCGACTCCAATCCGCTGTCATGCCATCTGTCGAACTCACAGCACGCAAAGCAATTGTTTTCTCGTAAGTACGTTCATCGCCCATAACTCCAACACTCTGAATGGGCAATAGAATTGCCCCCGCCTGCCAAACCTGATCGTATAATCCAGCATCACGAAGACTTTTGATCCAAACGTGATCCGCCTCTTGAAGAAGAGCCACTTTCTCACGTGTAATATCACCCAATATCCGAATACCTAAACCTGGACCAGGAAATGGATGTCTCCCCAAAATCAATGGATCTATGCCCAACGCATGACCTACTCTTCTTACCTCATCTTTGAATAACAACCTTAGTGGTTCAACCACTTGCAATTTCATATAATCTGGCAGTCCTCCGACATTGTGATGACTTTTGATGGTTTGTGATGGACCACCACTTACACTCACGCTTTCAATCACATCGGGGTAAATAGTACCTTGTCCTAGCCATTGTGCGTCATCATGAAGTTTGCTCTCCTTATCGAACACATCAATAAAAGTAGCTCCGATAGCCTTGCGTTTTTTCTCCGGATCAGTTAACCCTTCCAATGCCGAATAAAAT
>JBDKJN010000349.1:0-2586 GCA_039796595.1 Bacteroidota bacterium | reverse complement strand
GCTGTAAGGAACGGCGACCATTGCAAGGCTTAAGGAGCTGATATAAAAGGACTTAATGCCAATGAGCCGCTGGGCAATGGTCTGAACGCTAATACCATATAATAGGGTTGCGAAAACAATCATCAAAGCCGAAACAATACTGCTTTCCTTGCTAATTCCACGAAATGAAATCAGCGCGACGGCTCCGAAAAATCCGACTAGAATACCCAATTTTTGACGATTTGCAACCGGCTTTTTAAGCACAACGATCGCTATCAACATGGTGAAAAGGGGAGTCAAACTGTTCAAGATGCCGGCAAGACTGCTATCGATCTTTTGTTGAGCGGTAGCAAACAGAAAGGCGGGTATCCCACTGCCAATAAAGCCGACAACAGCAATCCAGGGCCATAATTTGAAGGGTATTTCGCGCGCAGCACGCACCAGTAGAGGTGACATAGCGATAGCCGCGATGGTCATCCGCATAGCTGCCATTTGGATTGGCGAATACAATGGAGAATGATCTGAGGCATAGAGCCCTTTGTTCATCAAAATGAATGAACTGCCCCAAATCAAGGCCAGCAACATCATAATGAGGTAGTCTTGCAATTCTATGGAATTCTTGGGATTTGCCATTTTCGGACGCAAAAATAAGGAGTGGCGAACGGCATTGAAGGATTATTTAGTAGGCCTAAGTGTGTTTGCCGTGAACGAAAGAATTTGAAGCTGGCGTGAGCTGCATGAGGGTTTGGATCATGCCGTATACGATTTAAGGGGCGTTTTGGGAGATACGGATTCGTTGGGGTGGCTTGTGCTGCGAAAGCTTAGACACGATAACTAACTCTTCATGTCTTATTTTTTGCATTTTTTTGCTGAATTCCTGGTGTAACTACTTCTACCTTTACGTCGTCTTAGTGCTCGAACACAATATTATCACTTTGGTCATGAAAAGATTTTTTTGGTCCTTTTTAGTTCTGATGACGGTATTTACCTCATGTGGTGACGGTAACAACGCAGCTACGGAAGCGCCTGTGACGGTGAGCTCAATGGATAGTGAGGTGATAAAGAGTGTTGCGAAGATTTATGTGACTGGAATGACATGTAAAGCTGGGTGCGGTGGAAAAATTGAAAAAGAATTGCAAGCTTTGAATGGCGTAAAAGGCACTGAAACATTATTCGAAGAAAATAGGGCAGAAAATATCGTTTCTGTTGAATTTGATCCTGCCTTGATGGACACAAAAAGTTTGGAAGGCTGCGTCGAAAAAATAATGGATGGTAAATATCTCGTTAGCAAAATCGAGGTAATCAACTACAAGGGACTTCAATCTCACGGCTCAGGTGGAGCGGGTGTGTCAGAAGACCGATCTGCCTTTTCTGATTTATTCAAATTGCTTAACGTGTTTCAATCGTTAGGTCATTTGATAGGCCGCAGTCTTTAATTTTAGTTTCTGTATCATCAATACGAGAACTGACGATCATCAGTTCAAATTCCATTGACATTCGTCGGTGTCTAACAACTGAAGCTGTACTTTTGTGCCATGCTCCAACCATCTGTACTGCGTTCACTCGCAAAATTGTCTTTGTATTGTGTATTTCTGGTGATTCTTGCGGGTTCTATTGTTCGTGTGACAGGCAGTGGAATGGGGTGCCCGGATTGGCCCAAATGTTTCGGGTATTACATCCCACCAGTGAATGAATCAACACTCGTTTACACTACTGATCACCACTATCAGAAAGGGCAAATGGTGATTCTCAACGATACCCTTTGGAGAGCCAAATTGGATTTTTCTGCAGGAGCTTTATTCGATCGTAGCCAGTGGGAAAAATACCCAAAACACAACTATGCGATTTTTAATCCAATGCATACCTGGGTGGAGTATATCAATCGACTTGCAACCGTGGTTTTAGGTTTGCCTTGTGCAATATTATTCGGACTGACCATTGTCTATGCCTTTAAACGAAAAGATCGAGTTCCGATGTATTGGTCGGCTGCTTCCATGTTGATGTTGTTGTTCGAGGCCTGGCTTGGAAAATTGGTTGTTGATGGCAATTTGATCGAAAATTCAATCACCTACCACATGCTTGGCAGTTTGGTGCTCTTGCTGAGTTTGCTGGCGCTCATTCAATATTTACAGCCGGAGAGAAATATTCAAGTTAGCAACAAAAGTCTTTGGCTAGGCACTGGCTTTGCTGTTTTATGTTTTGTGCAAATCATTTTAGGCACTCAAGTGCGTGAAGAGATTGATGTGCTTAATAAATCAGGAATGGAGCGGTCTTTTTGGATGGATAATATGACGATGTGGTTTTATATACATCGATCATTTTCGATTCTAATGAGCATCGTATTCGGGCTTTGGCTGAAAGACTTGCATCAGCAAAACCTGTTGAGAACACAAATGAAAGCATTGATCCTCGTGCTTGGTTTAGAAATCATGGTGGGAATTGTTTTGGCTTATCTCGGTGTGCCGGCATTTGCCCAACCGATGCATTTGTTTTTTGGTACGGTGCTGTTCTCCATTGCCGTAGCATGGCGCTTCCGTGCTCGAAAATCAATACGTTGATTTATTTTTTTGCAGACTTGAATAAGTCATAACGCAATGAAAATACATT
>JBDKJN010000348.1:0-3911 GCA_039796595.1 Bacteroidota bacterium | reverse complement strand
AACAAGTTCACTAGCTGTGAACCATCCAAATGAATGGACTCAAACTAATTACAAACGAATTACAAATGAATGGTTAACATGACAGCATATGTGATCAAAGATGAAGCTACTATGATTACACATCGCCTAGACCACATCAACTATTCGAATTCATCTAAAAATTAATATACGATCTTTTCATACTATACTGTATTTATTTAATCGTAAAGGACATTTGTCCACTTGAACTAAAACTTCATTGAATCAAAGCAAATATAGACACATCTGTTACATGCCGTCCCTTAAAGCTTTGCATTCAATTAAATTTTAATTCAATCATTTCAACCAAGAAGATCGTCGTAACTTGTTTTCTGTAATATAATCTTCTAACAAGTGACCTACAGGTTTAATTAAATTCTCCACAGGTTCCCACGAGTTTTCACATTCAGGCAAACCTAACCATTTAACATAATAAAAAATTTTACCACCACGTTTACGATGACCAACAATAGCTTCTACCAAATGTGAGTTGTCATGACCTCCAGCTGAAATCATCCCTTCATTTGGTTTGTTAATGCGCCCAGGTGTGTCATCTCTACGATATGGTTTTAATAAGCTCGTATGAAATTCATTATGCAAACGAAGTCCCAAAGGTAATCTCACACGATAAGTATCTGGGGTAGTTTTGGCTATAATTTTGTATGGACCAATCCACAAAGATGCTAATTTCCTGCATCCACCCGCGACGATACCTATATGCTCAACATCTAAATTTTTGGTGGACAACATGACTAAATCTCCAATATTAAAATCTTGAATCGGTCGATTCTTATTATAATATTTAGCCATTCGATCTTGAGCTTCAGCTAGGTTCTGCTTCGCCCGTTCCATGATCAACTGTTGACACTTACCAAATTCAAATGCCTCGCGTTGTGTCTTCCGATTTAGTAATTTTGCAAACAAATGATCTGGAACTGATTTCGGAATAAAACCAATATCTGCTTCAAACGGAGACATTTTAATTGATGCATGAAATCTTGCATTATATGCAAATTCTGCTGCATACAAGAAATCTTCCCAATTTGACTGATTTGGATAGATATAATTCTTCAAATAATCTTCTATGAATCTATTGGTCCTTTCTGATTGCCCATCAGTGTTGGGTCTGAACGCAGAACTCAAATTATGTTGAATCTTCAGACATTCCATTAGTGTTTGCCAAAATAAGCTTGTAAATCTGGAATCCCTGTCTGACACAATTGTTTCTGGAAGCCCATGCAATCGGATAAATTCTCGACAAAAGATTCTCGCACATTCTCTTGCTGATGATTCTGAATCTCCCATTTTTATTGCAATAAAGTGACCTCTTTTTGATAATCTATCCATGATAACCCAAATTGCATTATAACCATTGCTCTCTGGAAGATCTACTATGAAATCCATGGTTATCTCATTCCATCTAGTTGCTGGAATAGGCAAAGATTGTAATTTCCCTGGTTCCTTTGTTTGTCTAAATTTATTTCGTTGACATTTTTCGCATGATATAACATAATGTTTAATAAAGCGTCTCATTTTTTTCCAAAAATAGTGTTTTTCTACAAATTTCATGGTTTTGTGTACCCCAGGATGTCCTTTGGATAAACAATCGTGTTCACTGAACAAAATTGCCATCCTTAGGTAGTCATCTTGTGGTACACATAGCCTCCATTGATCTTCTTTAACTACCCATATTAAATTCTCATGTAGATAAAAATTGTCCACACAATCCCGACCTTCCTTTAAAAGTTTCCACACATTGGAAAATTCTGGATCCGTGGGGTAAGCTGCACGACAACGTTCTGCAATTGAATTTGTAGACATAGCGTAGCAAAACAATTGTGCATGATCAATGTTTGTAAAATATAATCCGCCCGTCATCTCAACTTCATCCATATTATCTTCGGCAGCTAGAATTGATTGTAACAAACTGCGCATGTCTATGGTTGATGCTCGCTGATCTGGCATGAAGTCTACTCTTCGGGAAATTCCATCAGCAACATCATTCGTATGTCCAGGAATCCATTTAAATAGCGGACGATATTCACTAAGTAAATTTAACCATCGTGCTAAGCGTTGACTACAAGTCTTCTGTGTAAGGACCTCCTGTAGTGATTGGTGATCTGTTTCAACTCTAAACGCATGATCTAATAAATACGGACGCCATACACACAGAGCGTGCATAATGGCTAATAATTCCTTCTCACGAACAGGATATTTAATTTCTGCTGTGGAAAGCTTCCGACCCGTGTATGCAACGGGATGCTCACAATTTCGATCATCAACTTGAAAAAGGACTCCACCAATGGCGAAATCGGATGCGTCCATTCGAATACCAAAGGGTTTTGTGAAGTCTGGAATGATTAAGACTGGAGTATTAACCATCGCCAACTTCAAGTCATTGAAAGCTTGGAGCTGTGTCACGTTGAGCATTACAGGATCTTTTTTTCTTCTCCCTTTTAAACAATGTTGTAAAGGAGCTACCATTTTACCATAATTTTTTAAATATTTTGCGCAATACCCTATTGTTCCCAAAAATCCTTTTAGTTCCGTAACCGTTTTGGGCGCTGGCCAGCTAGTAATAATTGCGACTTTGTCGGGGTCAATCCGTACCCCATCACGACCGACGAAATCTCCTAAAACCGGAATTTCCATGGCTACAAAGACACACTTGGATAATTTGATAGTAATTCCTTTATTTTCACAATGTTGCAGTACCCTATCTAAAGCTTCCAAATGGTCTTCTACATTATCTGATTTTGTAAACACAAATAAATCATCAAAAAATGCTCGGCTGACATCCTTCAAACAAGCAAAGGTCGATTGCACAAAGCGATTGAAGGTGGACGGTGCTCCTGCAAGACCTTGGGCAGTCACAATATATTCAAAGTGCCCGGTTGGTGTGCTGAAGGCCGTCAAATGCCTATCTTGTTCTCTTAATAATAATTGATAATATCCACTTAACAGATCCATACTACTAAAATATTTTGCATTAACCATGGCTTCAACAATTTCATCTTTTCTGGGGATTGGACCACGGGGAATGTGCGTCCGGGAATTCAAAAGACGAAAATCATGGACAATTCGCCAACCAACTGGCTTTCTAACACAAAATACTGGAGAATTAAATGGAGATGTTGATTTTCGTATTAGGCCTGCCGCCAACATCTCTTCCGTCCAGATATTAATGGCATGTTGTTGATCTGGAGATAAGCGAAATTGCGGTATGTTGAACGGGGTTGGATCATTGAGATCAATTGTATGTTGGAAACCTGTCCGTTCCTGTACGCGTCCTATTTCTATTTGGTCTTTAAAAACAGTATCACTATACTTTCGTAAGACTTCATATGCTGGACTGTCTTTTAACATGTCCCATCCCTGGCTCTTAAAACGCTGTTGTTTGGCCGTATCCACGGGATTAATTATAAAAAACATGTTTTCAGCATCTTCTTTATGAAACTCCTTTTCATATTCCTCAGCTGTAATCACCAATGTGTCACCCAAGGGTGATAGACTATGGAAATATAATTTCTGTTGAAATTGGAGCTCTTCTTCCATAATTGCGGCGTAACTACTGTTCCCATGTTGAGCATAAGATGGATTCAACGTGGCGTGCTAACGGTTATTGTTCCGTTGACCCAATCAATTTGTGGATTTACCGATCCATTCCAAAAATAGCATCTGTACGCATTGGTAACACGTCTAGAACAAACACATAGGTATCCAAGAGACCCTAAATTAATATTCACCTTGGCCACTCGGCGCTGTACATTCATTTCCTTTTCGCCACCAACAGTGATTTTTTATTCTGTCCGGTAATTCTTCAAATGGAATGTTCCATTGTGTTGCAAAGGTTCGACTAATTGCATTGAAAGTATAACCACTATCAATAAAGG
>JBDKJN010000347.1:0-2765 GCA_039796595.1 Bacteroidota bacterium | reverse complement strand
TGATCTATCCTGATCCGCAAGCCGAATGGCAATTGGAGATAAATCGCCGAATCGAAATTGAAGTGGTTGGATTGTAATCAATCCCATCACATCGATCTTTTTCCTCACATCGTCTAATTCTACCACTAACAAAAATCTCTGCGTTTCCTCTGATGCAACCGTTTACCTTTGAACGGTTAATTGCGCAACATGAAACGATTTCTGATTTCAAGCATTTTTCTGCTTGGTGTTAATTGGTGCTCTGCACAAACATTAACATTGGAGCAATGTGTTGAACGTGCTGTACAGGCCAATATTAGCCTTCAAATTTCGGCGCTCAACATCGATTTGGCAAAAATCAACCATCTTCAGGCATGGGGCGGTATGTTACCAAATCTTAATGCGCAGGCCTCCCATGGCTACAATTGGGGCCAAAGGATTGACCAATTCACCAATCAATTTGCAACGGAACGAATTCGTAGCAATAATTTGGGATTATCTACCAACGTCAACTTGTTTAATGGATTCAGCCAATACAACACGCTTAAACAGGCTGAAATCAACTTGGATAAAAGCAAACTTGACTATGAGAAAATGCGAAATGACATTGCGCTTAATGTAGCGGCAGGTTATCTCACCGTTTTGTTAAGCAAAGAGTTTGAAGCAATCGCATTGAGCAACAGAAACAATAGTCTTATTCAATTGGAGCGAAGTGAAAAATTGCGGAGCGCGGGCGCCATACCTGAGAGCTCTTTAAATGATGCTAAAACACAGTTGGCCAGTGATGAAAGTGCATACATCAATGCAAAAAATAACACTCAATTGGCTTTACTGGATTTGGGTCAAATGATGCGATTGAGTAGTGATGAATTGAAATCATTCGATGTCGCAACTGGCGATCAAGCTGATGAGTTGCCAATGCCCATTACGCAAACAGTCGAAGAATTAGTGAAGTCGGCAATGCAAACTTTGCCTCAGATTAAGAGCGCGGCTTTGCAGGTGGCTTCCGCTGAAAAAGGAGTGGTAATTGCCAAAGGAGCGGCAATGCCAAGTTTGAGCGCATCGGCCTCTTATGGGTCGGGATATTCGGGTGCTGCTCAAGTTCTCACTGGTTCGCCTGACTTGGAGGCGATGCCGATTGGTTATGTCTTGGGTTCCAACGAAATTGTTGTAACGCCTCAATATGTTTATGACGACAGCGATTTTAGTACAAAGAGTTTTAGTGATCAACTTTCAGATAATGTGAATAGAGCATTGTTCTTTACGCTGACTGTACCCATTTTTAATGGCTTTGGCAATACGGCAAACATTAAACGCGCAGAAATCAATTTGCTCAATGCTGCTTTGCAAGAAGAACAAATTGAGCAGTCATTAGTGAATGAAATTCAAAGGGCGTACGCCAACAGCAGCGCTGCATTTGCAGCTTATCAGGCTGCTCTCACCAGTTCGGAGGCAGCAAAAAAATCACTGGATTGGGTGCAACTACGATACGAACAGGGACTAGCCCAGAGCATTGAATTTGCTGCAGCTCGCACCTTCTATGACAATGCAAGAGCCAACTTGGCAAGATCGAAATACGATTACATTTTTAAGCGTCGTATTCTGGATTTTTATCTTGGTAAATCAATCGTAAAGCAATGAAACAATTCAAGAAAATAGCACTTATTATAGGTGGACTTTTGGTACTCATCATCGTCTTGGGTAAAATTTTTGGAGGACGCGATGAAGGGAAGGAAGTTGAAGTTGATGTATGTGTTCGTCGCAATTTGATTGAAGGCGTTTCAGCGAGTGGAAAAATTCAACCACAAAAAGAGGTTAGCATTCAATCGGAAGTAAGCGGGTTGATCATTGAGTTGTCCGTGAAGGAAGGCGACCTGGTAGAAAAAGGACAGCTTTTGGTGGTGATAAATCCAGATGTTTATCAAAGTGCTTTGAGTAGGGCAGAGGCAGGAATGAATAGCGCACGCTCTAATTTAAGCAGCGCTCGTGCGCGATTGTTGCAAGCCGAGGCGCAGTTCAAAGTCAACGACCTTAACTACAAGCGTCAACAAAAGTTGTTTAGCGATGGTGTGATTGCACAATCGGAATTGGAAAATGCCACAAGTCAATGGGAAACCTCGAAGGCAGAAGTGACAGCTGCAAACGAAAGCATCAAAAGCGCGGAATTTGCGGTCCAAAGTGCTGTTGCGGGTGTCACTGAAGCATCTGACAATCTGCGAAGAACCAACATCAAAGCGCCAATGTCAGGCACTGTAACTGCTTTGTCTAAAGAGGTCGGTGAAAATGTATTGGGAAATAATATGATGAGTGGTGATGTCATTATGAAGATATCTGCGCTCGGCAATATGGAAGTGAACGTAGAGGTCAATGAGGCAGACATTATGCACGTGCATCTGGGAGATACTGCTATGGTGGAAGTGGACGCGTATCGCGATCAAAAATTTATGGGAGTGGTGACCGAAATCGGCAATACTGCGCTTAACGCGATGGGAAATGCAGCGTTATCCATGGATCAAGTGACTAATTTTTCGATCAAAATTTTGATTTTACCATCTTCTTATGGGCACTTACAAGATCAGAATGTGAAAGACTCGTCGCCGTTTAGAACAGGAATGAGTGCAACCGTTGAAATTCAAACCGCATCGGTGCAAAATGCCTTGAGTATTCCGATCAAATGTATGGCCTCACGGGAGGACACTACTGCGATGAAATTGAGCGATAGGTTTGAGAAAATGGAAAACAAACCGGCACAGGATAAAGAAATTTTTACTGTTGTTTTTGTGATG
>JBDKJN010000346.1:0-2978 GCA_039796595.1 Bacteroidota bacterium | reverse complement strand
GAAGTGTACATGGACATTATAGACGGCAATTTGAGTTTTACTTATCGAGTTTATGATCATTTCGGTGCAGGAACCGACGATTATGCCAAGAAATTACCTGGTTTATCTTCTTTATATATGTTACAACATCGAAGTGATATGTCACCGCGCTTCGCAAATATGTATAGACCCTTTATTTGGAGTGTTATGATTCATTAATTTAATTTAGTTTCAAAATGAAGATATCAATTTTTTCAGTTGTTTTTATATCACTTTTTATTGCTTGTGATAAACCAAATTATCGCACTATCAGAGGTCCGTTAAGGTTTTTGGTAATTTACGAGAATGTGACAACAATTGGTAGCGCTGAGCATAAAATTGTTCTAATTGAAAACTATCCTATTGAACCGCTCGACAGTACACGAAATATGCAAATCATAAAAAACTATTTGGATACGGCTGAGATCAATGGTGTGCTCACTGAAATTGATTTTTTATTCGATGACAAAGATTTTGATCCAGGTGAACCAACTTCAAATTGGTATGAAATTAATAAATCAAACATAGTTGAAGTGACTTTAAGAGATTCGACTTTGGTGCAGTTCTCGTTTTTTGATAGGAATGGCATAAGATGTTACGAGGGCCCATGTTGGAAGCCATGCCGCGACAATTAGTAAGTAAATAGTTCGCAATAGATTTATGAATCTAACCGAACTGTTAGGCTCCCATGATCCGCTGGAACAGTTCCATTCGCCGTACTTGGCCAATTTCAACAACCCCGCCAACTTCGTCGACCCTGACGGGCGCCTTACCTTATGGCAGATTGCGGGCTCGATTTCAACCTACCTAAGTGGTAGTTTCAATTATTCGGCTTTGCTCACCACTGGTAGTAGCGCAGGTGGTAGCGCCGCTGTTCAAGCATACGCTGGTGCAACGATAGGTGTGGCTATCAAGTTTATGGCCATCCTAAATATGCTGCAGAGCATATTCCCCGTAAACGATATAAACGCAGTCGAACAAGCCAAGAGCACGACTGCGGGGGCGGGGAGTGGTCATGAAATTGGGCATGCTGGATCTTCAACACTAACTTCTGATGCTCATTCTTTGTCTTCAGAATTAAACAATTTCAATACGAATTCCCAATCTTTGCATAATGATTACTACTACAATCGCTGGGGTACTTTGATAAAAATAGAACCAAGTAATCGTGGAAAAAGTATGATTTGGGTAGCGAATGATGATAGCAATTTTGGCTTTACTGGTTATGATGTTGAATTTGTTAAACGATATGTCGCAGTTGTCGTTGGAGAAGCGGGTAGCCGTGAAGATGCTGCTGGAATAGGTGTTGTCATTATGAATAGATTTGACGCCTATGAAAACGTGGGTAAAAAAGTTTTAAAAAATTCGCAATGGGTTGAAAACATGGGCGGGGAAGATAATTACAAAGCAGTAAAAAAAACAGAGGATACGGATGGATATCCTGCAGTAATGAAAATGAATATTGATGACCTATTTGGTAATGGATTGTCAGGTAAATGGGGAGAAACTATGGCAGGAGCTCTGAGCGCATTATCTTCGCAAACAAAAAGTGAGGTAAACACTTGGTTAGGGACTCCACATTTTTGGGAGGGTACAGGTCCTTACAAAAGGGATATAGCGAATGGTAAAGAAACATTTTTCACCACTAATATGGCCAATGGAATATTGAAAATGACTGGTGAAGCTGGAGGTTCCTATTTCTTTAACTATTCGGACATAAACAAATATCTATCTAATAGAAAATGGCCATGAACATAAACGTACTTCGATTGACGCATTTAATATGCGCTACTTTCCTCATATCATGCCAAGACGATGGCCTGACACGAAAAGATAACAAAAAATGCAATTCTTTTGATGTATTAGAGAATACTATTCCCATTGAGTCTGATGGAATCAAATATTTTGTTTCATGGAAGACAGAAGTTTCTGTTGACCCGTTTATTGTCCTGAGAGATTCTAATTGCAATACGCTGGACACGTTCTTCATCAATGTTTGTCGCAGTTATTATTTAGCAAAAGGGGATGGAGGTTTTGTTGATTTAACGGAGAGTCTGAGATCAACTGGATCGGAAACAGTAATTAAAACAAGACTTGCAGTTGTAGAGAATCAATTGCTGCCAATTTATACTAGTACTCTGTTTCAGGAATCAAGTTGGGTCAACTATTCCAAAGATTCAACACTTCGAGTTATATCTAGAAATGAGGTACTGAACAATCAAACAATATTTCATGAAATTGGGGTTGGACTGCCATCGGACTTACGCTTGTTGAGTGTTTCACTGGAATCAGAAATCGATACTTTAAATCGAGTATTACATGCCGATACTACGGCAACAACGATATGGTTAAAAAGGGATTTGAAATCTGGGGTATACATGGAACGTTATCTCACCAATTATGAAAAGAGTAAGACAGGAGTAACCCTTGCATTGGATTCAGTGCCATATTTAAATGGCATGTTTTATAATCGAGGTCAATGGTGTTATTTTCCTGCATTCGAGTGAAGTACTACGTTGTAGCATTCTGATTTTATCCCGAACTACGCTATTTCGATTGATGGTGCGAGTATCGAACCTTTAGGATATCCTATGAGATAAAAAATGGCATAATTTATCTTGCATTTGAATGGGATGGAATTTTGCATCACGGCTTTGCGTACAAAGGTTCGCATTTGATGTATTTATACCAACACAAAGGTTTTTCCCAGCATGACTTTGGGATATTTTTACAGAAATTCACTTCTGTGAAAATTTTTATGAATCGGCCTATAAATTCTGATTTTATGCCAAAAAATAAAATTATCATTCTTTTATTTACCACAATTTTACTGGCTTGTCAGCAAAAAACATGGCATCCAACCAAAAGAAAATTGCATTTGGAATATGTGTCCAATTCCAAATGGTGTTTGGAAAGTACATGGCATGATTCACGTGATGTGGTTCTAGAATCATCGCAAG
>JBDKJN010000345.1:0-2873 GCA_039796595.1 Bacteroidota bacterium | reverse complement strand
ATGGCTTCATCCTCTGGATTGGTAGTAGTCGCCACGATGATCTGATCCATTTTTTTACTTGGTTGCAGACGATGAAGCAGATGCCCAAGAATGGTTTTGTCACCCATCATTTGCAGCACTTTTCCCGGCAATCGCGAAGAGCCCATACGCGCTTGTATGATCCCGATGATCATTTCAATTCCTCCTCAAACAATCCCATGAAATGTTTGTCGTAGTACTGACCATCATCAAAAACGTGTTGGCGCAATGTTCCTTCCAGTTTGAAACCAAGTTTGTTGTAAAGTCCTATGGCCGCAGGGTTATTGGCGTAAACTGCCAGCATAACCTTGCGGATGTTTAACGTCTGAAAAGCGTAGGATAAAGTCAGTTTGCAGGCTTCCTGTCCGATGCCTTTACCCCAATAATTTTTATCACCGATAAGGAGTCCCAGTTCACAGGTGCGACTCACCCAATCAAAATGATCAATTTTGATATTACCGATGTGTTGATCATTGGTTTTGTCGCATATGGCGAACATGACAACATCCTTGCTTTGAATAGCGCGTTCGACAAACTGATCCAATTCAACCAGCGTGCTTGGAAATAAGCCGCTGGCAAGTCCACGCGTGGTTTCCTTATCATTGAGCCAATTCAAATAATTTTGATTGACATCACTTTTGGCAATTGCCCTTAAGTATATTTTATCACCTACTAAAAAACGCATTATTTGCTGTGTTTGGTGTTGAGCAATTCTTGATGCTTATCCATTTCATCTTGATTTTTGGTCAAGTTGGTTTGGTGCATACGATAGCGGTAGAGCGGCAAAATGATATTGTAGATATTGTATTTCTCACGCCATCTCAAGCGAAGATCTTCTTCTTCACGCGCGCGAAAAGCTTCATCGTAGAGACCAATGTTATACAAAAAGTCTTTTCTAAACATAATACCGCATGCAATGGGTTGTTCGGTGCTGTTGATGTGAGCCATATGTTTGCCTCGTTCATCAACCAAATAGTAATCAACCGAAACAGCGTCCAGAGCGTTGTTTTCTTCCAAAAATAATTTTTGTACCCTGAGGGTATCGCGATGCATGTAATCATCAGCATCTAAAAAAACGATGAATTGTCCTTTCGCTTTTTTGATTCCGAAATTGCGAGCACCCGCAAGTCCCATATTTTTTTCCAGATGATATATTCGAACTTGTGTTTCGTAGTTCGACAATACTTCACGCGTGTGATCAGTGCTACAATCATTTACTACGATAATTTCGAACGCATCGGTGGCTAAACTTTGATCCAAAGCACTGCGAATGGCGCGTTCTACATATTGTGCGTAGTTGTATGTTGTAATAATGAGGGATACCATGCGACAGAATAAGAATTAGTCGTTGCGTTTTTCTTTTCGTCTGTTTTTCACACCCGATTCATCGGTGTAGTACGAATTGCCATAGAGATAACTTCCGTAGGTATTGCCATATCCATAACCATAACCATATCCATATCCATAGCGGTATGCATATTTGCTGTAATAGTATTTCCAGCGGGCTTGTTTGATATTGTTGAGGATTATGGAAGCGTGGTTAATGTTATTTTGACGCATCAAATCTTCGATGTGACGAACCCCTGCTTTGGTGGCCTTTTCGGTATTCATGATGAATATGCCAAGCTGTACTTTGTTGATCAGTACCAAAGCATCGGAGATGAGCATCAAAGGAGGAGTATCGATGATCACATAGTCATACATCGTCAACAGTTCTTTGATCATGAGATCCACTCTGCTATTCAGCACCAATTCAGAGGCATTTGGAGGAATAGGTCCTGCTGTTAGAGCATCGAGATTTTCTATTTGAGTGGTCAAAATACTGTCTTTGAAATCCGATTTACCGATTAAGAATGAAGATATACCGCTCAGGTTTTCCAATCCGAATGTTTTATGGACTTTCGGTTTATGCATATCAAAATCGACGAGGATTACCTTTTTACTAGCTTTTGCCAATACCGCTGCTAGATTGGTAGCCGAGAATGTTTTACCCTCACTGGGATGCAACGAGGTAACCAAAAGCAGTTTGGAGCCTTCTCCGTGCAATATGTATTGCAAATTCGTTCGAATGGATCGAAATGCTTCACTGACGTTACTTCGGGGATTGGAAGCGATAACGATAGGATCGATATCACTGTCGATGTAGTTTGGAACACCTCCGATAATCGAAATTTTTGTAATGCTCTTTAGGTCGCGGATGCTTTCAATGCGCTCGAAGAAAATGGCGCGAATCAGACCGATGATAAAGGAAATACCCAGACCAATACCCACAAATATCCAAAGCGTGCTCTTTTTGTCGGGTCCAACAACACCTAAAGGACGTGCGTTTTCGATAATACTCGTTTGTGGAATGATCGCCGCACGAGCAATTGCGGTATTTGCTTTTTTCTGAAGAAGGAAACCGAAAAGCTGTTCATTGACAGAAAGCTTGCGTTCTATGCTCAATAGGTCGCGCTCTGATTTTGGAATGCTTGAAAGTTTAGCCTCTAAAGAGCGAATTTCATTATTGTGATCGCTGATACGGGATTCGATTGCTTTTTTCGTATCAGTGGTATAGGTCAAAATATTGTTGCGAATAGTGGCGATTGTACTATCCACTTTTTGAACACGTCGATCCACGGCAGTCATGTCAATCATCAATTCAGCGCGACGTTGTTTTAGCGCAAATAAGGTATTGACAAGGTCTTGAAGTGTAGCATCTTCTTTATCGAGATAGTTCATCGGTGGGATTGATGAGCGATCGCGTTGCATGGTGAGGTAGTACTCCAACGACTCGATCGCTTCTTTGCGCATAGCGAGGGTGCGTTTGTTTGCTTCAGTCAATGTCAAAGCTTCAAATGCGACTTGTTGTTCTT
>JBDKJN010000344.1:0-9832 GCA_039796595.1 Bacteroidota bacterium | reverse complement strand
CGGTCGGTCGTAAAAAAAGAATTGGATGCCCCAGCAAGAGCATCCAATACCTTAAATCCAATATTGTGACGGGTTTCAGCGTATTCGCTACCAATATTTCCGAGTCCGGCTATGAGGTATTTCATACGAAGATTCCCTTACGGATTATTTTTTCTTTTTGCCATCAGCTGCAGCAGCAGTGTCAGCAGCGATAGAAGCGCGTGTTGCGTTTACGCTCACTACTGCAGAAGCTTCAGCTTCAAGAATAGTGCAGCCTTCAACTTTGATGTCACGAACACGGATCATATCACCAATCTGAAGGTTGGTAATATCCACTTTGATATCGTCTGGCATCAAATCCGGCAAACCCATGATACGCACTTTGCGGTACGCTTGAACCAATTTACCACCGCTCTTTACACCTTCAGAGTTACCGAATGGACGAACTGGAAGAGTTGTGCGAACAGCTTTACCTGGAAGCAACTCCAACAAGTCGATATGGGTTACAAGATCCGTTACTGGATGAAGTTGTTGCTCTTGGATAATGGTCTTATACGTTGTACCACCAATTTCAATGTTGATTTGAAGAGTGTCAGGCTGGCGAACAATTTTATCCCAGTCGTTGCGACTGATATGAAATGGAACTTGATTTTGACCACCGTAGATTACACCTGGGATGCGTTCCGATTTGCGCAATTCAGTGGCGCCCTTTCTTCCTACGTTCTCTCTTGGAGAACCGCTCAATGAGACTTGTTTCATGTTGTTTTTTTAAATTATGAGATTATAAAATTGGAGCTGATGCTCTTATTTTCGATGAGGTTAGCCAGTACACCGCTAAACAGTGGAGCTACTGGCAATACTTTAATTTTACTTGTTGGGCGGTCTGCTTTCAATGGAATGCTGTCCGTTACGATCAATTCGGTAAGAACAGAATCCTGAATGCGCTCATAGGCTTGACCACTCAATACAGGATGTGTACACACTGCGCGAACGCTGAGTGCACCGTGCTGTATCATCATTTCGGCTGCTTTGCACAAGGTGCCAGCGGTATCGCACATATCGTCGATGATGATCACGTTTTTGCCTTTCACATCACCAATAACGGTCATGCTTTCGATTTGATTCGCCACTTTGCGTTGCTTGTAGCAAATCGCAAGATCACAACCCAACAATTTGGCGTACGCATTGGCGCGTTTGGTTCCTCCGGTATCTGGCGCAGCGATCACAAGATTATCCACATTCATGTCCTTGAGGTAAGGAACGAAGATGGTACTTGCGTACAAGTGATCCACAGGCACTTCGAAGAACCCTTGAATCTGTTCGGCGTGCAAGTCCATTGTGATCACGCGATCCACACCAGCTGCGGTAAGCAGGTTGGCAACCAATTTGGCTCCAATGGCGACGCGCGGTTTGTCTTTGCGGTCTTGACGAGCCAAACCGAAGTAAGGCATCACTGCAACGATACGTTTTGCAGAGGCACGTTTAGCGGCATCGATCAACAATAACAACTCCAAAAGATTATCCGCTGGTGGGAATGTGCTTTGAACAATGATCACATCACGTCCACGAACAGTCTCCTCGATGCTAGGTTGAAATTCTCCGTCAGAAAAACGTTGAATAATTACATTGCCCAGTGTCATCTCAAGTTCTTGAGCAATGCTCTCTCCGAGGTAAACGGAGGAGGAACCTGCAAGAATTTTAACCATGTCAGTCATGACAGTGATGGTGTTGATTGATGAATAATAGCGTTTTATCCCCTAAAAAGGGGCGCAAATATAGCCATAATTTCTGATCAAACGGCATAAAATCTGCGGCTATTGCTGAAATCGCAGGCATTGGACGCTGATGAATGCTGTTCACATCCCAAGCGGCAAGGATTTCCAATTTAGATCTTGCGCAAAGCCCGCAACTGGTGTACATTGCCGCCGAGGACGCAGTCTTCCACAACACCCCAACCCTATGCCGATCAATATACTTTTGCTCGAGGACGAGAGCATCGTTCGCAAAGACATTGAAAGAAGTCTTACTAAATTGGGCTACAATGTTGTAGCACAGGCAGATAACGGCGACAAGGCCTTGGAATTAGCTCGCGAAACCAAGCCGGACCTTGCCCTTATGGACATTCAAATTAAGGGAGACAAAACGGGCATCGAGACGGCGGAATTGCTCAAAATGGAGATGGACATTCCGGTCATCTTTTTGACCGCATTTGCTGACGAGACCACATTGGGGAATGCCAAGGAAGTGGAGCCACATGGCTATATCCTAAAACCATTCAAGGAAATCGACCTCAAGACCACCATTGAGTTGGCGGTGCACAAACACCAAAAGGAGCGCGAATTGAAAGTGGAGTACGACTTGCTCAAGCGTTTGAGTGATTACAAGGCCACTGCAGAGTTCTTATTTGTACGCAAAAACCAAAAATTGGTCAAAATCAATCATAGCGACATCTGTTTTATCGAGGCGCTCAAAGACTATATGCAATTGGTATTGCATCGCGACGGTAAGGAGTGGGAAAAAATCACCATTCACGCAACGATGAAAGACGTGGAGCGCAAACTTCCAAAGAAGACCTTCCAGCGTGTGCATCGATCATTTATCGTAAACATGGACAAGGTTTCGGGCATTGCAGGGGGTGACATCATCATCCAGGTCAGCGACGGACCCAAGGTCATTCCCGTTGGCGGTAATTACCGTGATGAATTCGGTGAGCGCATCAATGTGCTGTAATGCACAATTCGTAGGTAACGAATGATGGTTTTTTGAGTCATATTAGAATGCATCACACACTCTTCAACCGCTCCGCAATCTCAGCAACTGCCGGACAAACTAGCGTATTGCGATAGGTCAAATCCAAAATTTGATGCATGTTTTTGCGATCGGTGTGCGGATATTCTCGACACGCTAAAGGGCGTACATCGTATATCGTGCAATAGTTCTGCTCGTCCAAAAATGCACATGGACTGGACTTCAATACCCAATCTCCGTCTTCATCAATGCGCAAGTAGGTGTCTGTGAACGTTGAGACTTTTGTTTTAAGATGTTTGGCAATTCGTTCAATATCGACCGGTCGAAAAATTGGTGATGTGGTTTTGCAACAGTTCGCGCATTGCAAGCAATCCAACCGCTCAAAAATTTCATCGTGCATGCCGTGGATCTTTTCATCCAAATCTTTTCGGCGCGATAAGGTGCTAAAGAATTTTTTGTTTTCCTTTTTCTTTTGAACCGCGATGTTCAGGTGTTTGCGCAATTCGTTATTCATGCGGATCGCTGAATGCAGGGTTGTTGATGAATGATGTATCGGTCAAGCATTTCAGGAAGGCGATCAATTGTTGCTTTTGAATGTCTGTTAAATACAATCCTTCGTTCGCAGCTTCCATCATGGGGTCAATGGTAGCGGACATTGTTCCGCCCGAGTTGTAATGGTCTACAACTTGTTCCAATGTCGTAAAACGACCATCGTGCATAAATGGCCCACTCAACTCAATATTGCGCAAGGTGGGTGTTTTGAATTTACCACTGTCGAGTGGATTGCCAGTAATGGCTGCCAAACCAGGGTCGTTATGGAAGTGAGCATCCAGTCCGTTGTTGTGAAACAGATAGTCACCCATTTGCATACCTGCATGCGAGTGGCAATGAAAACAATCAGCGCCGCCAAAAGGTTCTCCAGTGTTGGGGTTGATTCCACCTTCATCCAAAAACAAATCAAAACCTGCTGCCTCTTCTTCAGTGAATGTGTATTCTCCGCGACGTTCGCGATCGAATTTAGAATCGGCACTTACCATGATGCGTAGAAAACTGGCCAAGGCTTTAGCCGCTTTTTCTTGTGTAATCTCGGTGCTTCCAAATGCCGCTTTAAAGAGTGGCGGATACAACGGATCTTCTCGCAGGGTCTGCAATGCATTCTCCCACGTATTGTTCATTTCAATAGGATTGATCACAGGCTCCACGACTTGGTTCTCCAGTGTAACTGCTCGACCATCCCAAAAATAATTGTAGGCCCAACCCAAATTGATCAAAGCCATGGATTGTCTGTTGCCTATAGCCCCTGTTATGCCTGTGCTGAATTGATTGTTGTCGCTGAATGAATGTTCGGGCAGATGACAACTACCGCAACTTTGTGTGTGATCTGCGCTAAGTTTTTTCTCCCAAAACAAATAACGCCCCAAAGCAATACCTTCATAGGTCAGTGGATTGTCGGCAGGAACATCTAGCGGCGGAAAGAATGGGGGCGATTGAAAAGGATACGGTGTAGGAGCAGTATCGGTAATTTCAGGTTCGTCCTTGGGCACTTCATGACGACATTGCCATAGCACGAGACTTAAAACCAATACTGCTGCTATCGACTTTATTCTTCCCATGGTGCAAGCGATTTTTGTTGTAAAAAATTCCAATCGGTGAGTGTATGTAAAAATGCAATCAACGCTTCTTCTTCTTGTGGCGTCAAATGTAGTTCACGAATGCGCTTGTCTTGTTGCGTATGCCCATTGCCTCCTTTGTTATAAAAAGCCACCACGTCCTCCAGTGTATTGAGACTGCCGTCGTGCATATAAGGTGCGGTCACCGCGATGTTGCGCAAAGTGGGTGTTTTGAACTTGCCACTGTCCGATTTTAAATGTGTCTTTCGTTCCAATCCAGGATCGGAATAAGTGGAGTACAATCCAACATTGTAAAAACCATAATCGGTGAAGAAAGGTTCACTATGACATGCAGAGCATTGCAAGCGATGGCTAAAAAACAGTTCCATTCCTTTGCGCTCCACCTCGGTCAAAGTGGCCAATCCATATTTGTGTTGATCGTATTTGCTGTCTCCACTGATCATCGTGCGTTGAAAGGCCGCCAGAGCGCGAGTAATCGTAAAGGGATCAAGACTATCGCGACCATAGGCGATACGATTGAGTGCGCGCAAATCATCATGCCTATTGATTTTGGCAACACCATCCATCATATTCACTCCCATTTCAGCGGGTTCATGTAAAGGGGCTAACGCTTGTAGCTCAAGACTTGGAACACCTCCTTCCGCCATGAGATAAGGTGACCATCCTAAATTGGCCAGAGTAGGCGTATTGCGACGGCCAGACTGTCCATGAGCGCCTTGTGCGATATTTTTTCCATCGGTGAAGGCACTCGATTGCACATGACAAGTACCGCAATGTGTTTTTCCATCCACACTCAAATCGGTATGATAAAATAATCTTCTACCCAATTCAATTCGTGCTCGCGTGGGTAGATTGTCTTCGGGAAGTGCCAGGGCAGGGAAGGCGCTTGGCACCTTCAATTTCACGGGCGTATCTTTCTGCTGATCATTTGGCGTGGTGCTGCAATTGCAGAGACCAAGGATCAATAACAGTTTACTCCAATGTAATAGCCGCCGCATAATTGTCGAAGAAGGCATTGGCCAAAACATCTTGTTCACTGGTGTGTGTTACGGCATCCGTTGCCAAATCAATCGATGCACCCGAAGCAGGAGCCAGAATTTGATCAACGAAAATATTCAATTGCAATGCAGCTTCTCCAGACGTTGTAATTCGGATATCACGATCCGTAAAGTTCAATTCACGATAATAGGGATCATCGCCGATATGGAAGAGGAAAGAGTCAAGCAATTCGGCGTCAGGTGTGCCTGTAGTATCAATTTTTCCTTCGAATTTGGTGAAAATATATCCTGTATTCCAATACCAAAACATGCCTTGAGATCCCGCCACACTCAATGGATGGCTCGAAGGGTACTGGGCTGGATCTACGTCTTTGTTGTAGGCCTCAGGCACTCCTAAACCCATTTTAAGCCCAACGTAGTTGCCCACAGGGACGTTAAAAGTGAGGGTAATGTCGCGTTCAAAGTCCGCCAACGTAAAATCTTTCAACATGACTTCAGAGCCATCGACGCGCACCAGGCGAATTTGAGATAGATAGCTCAAGAATTGATCTACACGTATGCGATTGCCATAGGTATCGTTATACACTTCTTCTATCACAAAATTCTCAGTACCCCATTTGGCGTTCATACGCAAGGTTAATTGACCTGTTGTCACCGTTTCCTCCGGTGTTTCGTCGATGGTGTTTTTATCTCTACACCCGACAACAGCAATTGCCATACAACACGCCAAAATCAAAGAAAGGAGACTAGATTTCATGGACAAGGATTTATATCTACAAAGTTAACAACACTCCATCAATAGAAACTCTGAATAACAGATATTTGTTGCTTTACGAAATCATGGGAACTATTGGAATCTCATGTCGGATGCAAAGCAATGGAAAACGGCAAAAAATTTAAAGTGTATCGGGCTGGAGCGGGCAGTGGAAAGACGTTTCAATTGATTCGTGAGTTTCTATCATTGGCCTTGAGCCAGCCTAAGGAGGATTACTACCGACATATACTGGCCATCACGTTTACCAATGCCGCGGCCCATGAGATGCGTCATCGTTTTCTCAAAGCACTTCGACAATTTGCAGGTGAAAAGGAATCGGTGCTTTTGAAAGATCCGCTGTTTGAGCAAGTTCTGGCACATTGTGGAATTGCTCCACATGAACTCCAGCAACGAGCGGCCTTAACCTACAGACATGTACTGCATCATTACGACCAACTAGCAATAAGTACCATTGATAGTTATGCCCAAAAATTGGTGCGAAGCTTTGCCTTTGAATTGAATCTGGCGGGTGATTTTCAGTTGGAATTGGATACCGAAGATTTTTACGATCGTGTCATAAGCGCATGTTTGGACGAAGTAGGTATTGACCCCGAATTAACCCGCTACTTATTGGCCCTTGTGGAGAGCCGACTCGACGACCAGCAATCGTGGAAGGCCAAACCGGTTTTGGCCCAATATGCCACCTACCTGAAGAGCGATCGCGGCAATGAAGTGGCCTTGGAGATGATGGAACGCCCCGATGATTTTTTCTTGGAAGCGCGAAAGATAGCAGCAGCTCACGTTCACCGCATTCGTCAGCAGCGCAAACAACTTGTACAAGATGCAATGGAAGTTTTGCATCGTTATTCCAGCGATGAATCGGATTACGCTGGTAAATCGAGAGGGTATGCAAATGTTTTAAAAAGAATTGGGAAAACGGGCTTAACAGATAATGTTAATCCCATACAGAAGGCCTATACCGAACAAAAGTATTTTACCAAAGAATCAGGCCTGCAGTTGTCGCCTGAAGATCTATCTGCCCTTACGCATTGTTTTGGGCAATTGCAGGATTCCTTGAATGGAAAGGTACGCGGTCAGGAGTTGATTTATGATCAGATTAGCCGAAATATTTTAGGACTTGGGGTGTTAAAACAAGTGGCAGAGAAAGCACAAATGATTCGAAGTGAAGAACACCTTTTGCTCATCGACGATTTGCATCAACGCGTGCATGAAGTGTTGTGTGAACAATCTTCGCCGTTTTTATTTGAGCGATTAGGTGTGCGCTACAAACACATCATGATCGACGAGTTTCAAGACACCTCAACCAAACAGTGGTCAAACATGTTACCTCTTTTTTCCAACGCATTGAGTGAGGGACACGACACGATGTTGGTGGGTGATGCTAAACAGAGCATCTATCGTTTCCGCGGCGGAAATGCGCGTCAATTCGTTGAATTGCCTGAACTGCCCTCAACGCATCTTGATGCCAACGAAGCTTCTCAGTTTGCGTTTAACTTCAATGAGCAATTGCTGCAATGCAACCGCCGAAGTGATGCGCAGATTGTACGGTTCAACAATGCGCTGTATCAGCGTTTAGCTGGCCAATTGTCGGGCATGCAAAGTGTGTATAAAGATGTCGAGCAAGAGTGGACCAATGATGTCGAGGGTTGGGTAACTGCACAGCAGACGGAAAATTCAACTATGGCCAAACAAGCTGTTTATTGGGTGAAGGATGCCCTTAAACGCAATTACCTGCCTTCGGACATAGCGGTGTTGGTGCTTAAGAAGAATCAAGGCTATATGGTCACGCAGGAGTTGGCTCGACACGGCATTCGTGTGCAATCGGAAGAAAGTTTGTTATTGATCCATTCGCACAAAGTTGCTTTTCTAGAGGCTTGGCTATCGTATATCGAGATGCCGATGCAACAGGATAAAATATTGGCCATGGTGGCACAACTAGAACGTGCGGGCATGGACATACAACTAATGAATTTCTGTGAACGGGCCCAGCAAAGCGATCAACCCATTAGCGCAGTATTGCAAGACATGGTAGCTGCCTTGATTCCAGAACTTTTTGAATCGATTCTGGATGACGTATATGACGAGGCCGTTCGTGTTCTGGCATGCATGCGTTGGCCTATGGACGGTCAAGTAGAGTTTTTCTTAAACGAACTTTTTCAGAAGTCTAAAGTGGAGACTTGGTCGCGTTCGAAGTGGAATACATGGTGGGCTGATAAGCGCGATAGGATGAGCATGAAGGTAGGGGCAGATCCGATGGCGGTACGGATCATGACAGTGCATAAGTCCAAGGGACTTGAATTCCCCGTCGTGGTCTTTTGTTTGTTGAGTCGGCAAAAAGAACAATCCGATTGGTTTAACCTACCACCGAATGAATGTTCGGTTCCGGCATTGTACATGGGCGTTAAACGCCCCAGCGCAAAAGTGACCTATACCAATTTGGATGATGTTTTGGAGGAGCAGAACCAAAAGTACCTGGAAGAGTTGGAGCTGGAAGGATTGAATGTGCGGTATGTCGCTACTACTCGTCCACGAAATGAACTGCATTTATTGATTGAAGAGTCAACGCAGAGAGCCTATTGGAATGCTATTGTCAGTGTTGATGGCGGGCAACAAGAAGCAGAGTGGTTGTCATGGGGAAAGTCGAGAATTGCGGAACCCCGAGTTACGAATCTAGAGAAACAAGAAGCACCAGTCTATTTGGACCAGGTTGAAACCAAATCCAGGGAAGGCGCAGAAATCCGCACAGAACAACAGCGTTGGGGCGAATTCTTACACGGGTGTTTGGCCCATATACGTGAATCCAGGGATGTTCAGAAGGCTGTGGACCGAATGTATATACCCCATCGTCATGCTTCGTGGATGACCAAAGAAGAAATAGTGACCAACCTGCAAAAGCTCATAGCCCAGGGACAAGTACTGCCTTGGTTTGAAGGATGGCAAGAAGTGTGGATCGAACGCGACATCATCACTGCAAGAGGAGAATTGTTGCGTCCAGACCGTGTCATTAGGACAGCGGATACGATAACGATTGTAGATTACAAAACAGGCGCACAAGAAGTCAAGCACGCTGCGCAGCTAAGGACATACGCCTCAGAGTTGGCCAAAATGTATCCAAACGATCGCATCACTGCATGGCTTTGGTATATATCCGAAAACACCATCGAGGGCGTCACCTTGGACGAGTTGTAGAAATAGAAATCTTAAAGCTTATTTGCCCGTGATGTATTGCTCGATAGCCATGCTCATGCTAGGAGCTTTTGGTGATGGAGCCATAACATCGATGCGCAATTTTTGATCTTCAACCGCTTTAGCTGTTGTTACACCAAACGTTGCAATACGTGTCGTGTTTTGCTTAAAATCAGGGAAGTTTTTAAACAACGACTCAATATCCGTAGGCGAGAAGAAAACCAACATATCGTATTTTACATCGGCCAAATCGCTTAGATCTGAGCACACGGTTTTGTACATCATTGCACGCGTGAAATTGATCTTCTCTTTTTCCAGCGTTTCAGGGATACTTGGCTTGAGAATATCGGAGCAAGGGAGTAAAAATTTCTCGGCCTTATTCTTTTTGATCGGCTCCATCAATTCCTGGAAAGTACTATGACCAAAGAATATTTTACGTTTGCGGAATTGAATGTATTTCTGTAAGTAGTATGCAATTGCCTCAGACATGCAGAAATACTTCATGGTCTCCGGAA
>JBDKJN010000343.1:0-3944 GCA_039796595.1 Bacteroidota bacterium | reverse complement strand
TCAACAACAAGCTCAAGATAAAGAGTAATGATCCGCTTTTCATTTTTTCAAGTTTAGACTATTTATTTCCGCGTAAGGCTAAAACCAATATTATTCTTCTTGGCGCTAATATAATTGAACTCCTGAAATAACGATTCGTAGAACAATGATAGATGCTTTACAAATTAGTTCTGGCGCCGACTTTAGAGAAGATGTATTTTTAATGAAGACCATGTTCGTTTCACGATCGTTCGCAATGTGAAAGGGCTCTTTTAGGCACGACAAAAAACCATTCACTAAATATCTTGAAGACGGTTCTCGCCACGCTGCCTAAACTACAGGTAATCGCTTGTCACAAACCTTCTGTCATCCCTCTCTTAACAAGTAGAAAGGAGGGCATCACGTTAACATTACTCCTCCATAATGATCATTTCCAAACTTGGCAAATGCAAGGTGAACATGCCATATCCGCCATTTACGTTGGTAACATAATTGATCGGTTCTTGCACCAATTGATTGTAAATCGTACCTCCCCGCAATCGTTGTCCTAAATAATCGAAGTAAACAGGACTGATGTTGTTTAGAGAAACATACAAAGTATCGCTATCCAATTCGGTTAACTCCACAGAGAACAGCGCTTCATTTGATTCAAACTCCAGATCGGTCACAAGTTTTGTAACCACGGTATTGTCCGCAGATAAAGGATCATCTACTTCCAGCGGATTATTGTAACGTCAATAAAAATGAACTGCATAAAAATTGTCACCAACAGGATCATTAAAATATACTCTAACTCGTGCAGTAGCTGAATCGATTCGCGTGTAACCCACAGAATCAATGCTCACAACATCATAAGCCTTGGTGGTTGAAGTAACTGTCTTGCCAGTCACCGGATCGGTAGCGCGCAACGTATAGTTGTCCCCAGGCACTATGGGTAATGACAACGTTGCATACACCCCAGAGCTGACTTCAAACAAAGTATCTGTTTCACCCCCATGCGAAATGGTCACGATACCATCACTTATGAGCATCTGCGCCAGTAAGTCATCAGTAGCCGTGGTATCTCCCTCTTGATAAGAAAGGGCAGTAAAACTCTTAGCCAAGTATACGATTGCTCCAGTGCCCGGCAACGACTGAGACCAAACAACAGGTAAACTCTCTGCCTCTTCCAACTCAATGGGAATCGGCTCGGGAACACAGCCTGTGCACAAAGAGATAACCCACGTTCCAATTACAATTCGAATAATATGTTGTAGATTTTTCATGGATTAAAAAGTGAAGTTGTAAGCGATTGATGGAATAAAACCGAATAAACCAGGCTGCTCATAATGATAGCCAACTGTTCCATCCTCATTGGGTCGAATTTGAATGCGGAAAGGCGTCGCACGATTGTAAAAATTGTAACAACCAAAATGCCATTCGCTTTTGAATCTTTTGGCTTTGTTTGGTCGTGGCTTGAGAATAAAATTAATGTCAAGGCGATGTGAAGGTGACATTGAAATGGCGTTGCGCTCGGAATAAATCGGAATCAATTCAACGCCAGTAAATGTGGCATTTGGAACCAGATACTGGCCAATCTGTGCAGTAAATCGTGAACCAGAGGCATACACCCACACAGCACTTACATCCCACCGCTTGGACAAGTTGTAGTTGGTTACAACATTGATGCTATGTCGCCGATCGTATTTGGCCCAAAACACTTTGCCATCATTCAAGTGTTCAAATTGTCTTGTAGCCCAACTCAAGGTGTAAGATACCCAACCATTTAGTCTTCCACTTGATCGTTGCACCAAAAATTCGAAACCATAACTTTCACCCGATCCTTGAAGAAGTTCTCGTTCAAAATTATCGTTCAAAATCAAATTGGCACCTTCACGATACTCAATCAATGCGTCCATACGTTTATAATACGCTTCGGCCTCAAATTGAATTTTCGGTTTTTGAAACCAGCGATTGAAAGCGATAACCACTTGATCGCTCTTTTGTGGGCGAATACCTGCTGTTACTGGATACCATAAGTCAGTCGGCAACGCAACCGATGAACTGCTCACCAAATGCATATATTGCTTCATTCGTGAATATCCCATTTTGATGGAGCTAAATTCATCGAGCATATATCGAGCAGACAATCGCGGTTCCAATCCCGAATAACTTGCGGCCTCTACCAAACTTCCGCTAATACGTAGGCCTGCATTAACCTTCCACAATCCCGCTTTAAAATCCTTCTCAGTGGAACCATACAACGCATATTCATAACTTCTCAACTGCTCTCCTTTTTTGGAACTCAAAAAATCCGCAATTTCTCCAGATGTGCTCACCACATTGGGTTTGAATAAATGTTGTGTAACCTGTCCGCCGTAACGAATTTTATGATCGGCCGCTTTGAAAAAATCATAATCTACCTTCACGCCTATATCTCGCACATCACTTCGAATCAGGATATTGTTGTTGTCAAAATTGCCATAGATATCATAGTTGAATTTGGTATGAATCAATGAGATATTGCTAAATGTCTTGTTGTTGTATATGTGATTCCACCGTAAGGTATTCGAGAAATTGCCTAACGTAAAACCAAAACCAAAAGGACTTGTTTGAGTGGAATCACCTTCTTCTGTTTCGACATCCGATTCATTAAAAGCCAAGACATCTTTGCCTAGGTATGAACTCACGAACAATCGATCCTTTTTGCCCATCCAGCGATTGGCCTTGAAGTTGAGGTCATAAAAATAGTAGGGCAAAAAATTACCAACCGCTCTAAACACCTGATCAATATAGGTCCGTCGTGCCGCAATCATAAAAGATGAAGTATCCTTTTCAATAGGTCCTTCCAAAGTGATCCGCGAACTGAGTAAACCAATTCCACCTGAGCCGTGAAACTGCTTATTGTTACCCTCTTTCATACGGATGTCTAAGATGGAAGACAGGCGCCCTCCATATTCACCAGGAAAAGCACCTTTGATCATGGTCATATCATGCAAAGCATCACTGTTGAAGACGCTGAAAAAACCAAATAAATGACCAATGTTATAAATGGTCGCTTCGTCTAACAAAACCAAATTTTGATCTGCCGTTCCACCACGAACAAACATTCCCGTTCCACCTTCACCACCTCGTTGTACGCCTGGCATCAGTTGTACTACCTTAATAATGTCTGTTTCCCCTCCCAAGCATGGAATTTTTCGAATGTCTTTGATAGGTATGCGCATAGAACTCATTTGCGCATCGTTAACTCGACTGAGGCCACCGCGATCAGCTATGATTTCTACTGTTTTTAATTCTACTTGCTCCGGCATCATTTTAAAATCCCAGCTATAGCTATTTCCTTTTGGGAAAGTATGCGCCATTTTTGGGTATCCGAGAATGGAACATTCAATGGTGATAGAATCTCCCGAATATTCGTTCGGTACGGTCAATGAAAAATACCCGTACTCATTGGAAGTTGCGCCGTATCCAGTGCCTGGGACGAGTATTGTCGCGAAAAAAATAGGCTCGCCCGATTTATCGTCCTTAACGTGACCTGAAATCGTTGTTTGTGCAATTCCAAGCACCGACGAAATAAAACATGTAAAGAGAAGAAGAAACCTTGTCATCATTGGCGGCAAATTTAATATGTCATTGGCCAACCCATAACACCAATCACAGATCAAATTGGATTCACATCTTAGTTAAACACAAAACAATTTGAATGGTAAATAAAAAAAGCCATCGCTTTGCGATGGCTTTCATTATGATATGATCATTTGGTTTTATTCGCTAAGCACACCGCGAGAGATAACAATCTTCTGTACCTCTGAAGTGCCTTCGTAGATCTGTGTGATTTTTGCATCGCGCATCAAACGCTCTACGTGATACTCTTTCACAAATCCATAACCGCCATGAATTTGCACGGCTTCAACGGTATGTTTCATTGCGGCTGTCGAGGCATACAACTTGGCCATAGCGCTGGCCTGATCATAGTTGAGGTG
>JBDKJN010000342.1:0-2697 GCA_039796595.1 Bacteroidota bacterium | reverse complement strand
TTTTATGTCAATATGGAACATAGTTTCATGGGCGACTTGACGATTACGTTTATTTGTCCGAGTGGCCAGGCTCTTGCTGTGCATCAACAAGGCGGGGGTGGAATCTTTTTCGGTGTTCCGGACCAAGCGGACAGTGATTTCTGTCCGACACCTTTAGGGGTTGGCTGGGATTACTATTGGTCACCGACAGCTACCAACGGCACCATGGCTGATGAAACAGCCACCAACGTTACCGACGGCAGCCTGAATAGTGGAAGCTATCAAAGCGTAGCACCTTTTACAGATTTGATTGGTTGTCCGTTGAACGGAACTTGGACCATTTTGATCTGTGATATGTTTGGATTAGACGATGGCAATATCTTCACCTGGAATGTTCAATTCAATCCAGAACTCTACGGAGACTTGTTATACTTTACTCCTCATTTTGGTCCGGGATGCGATAGCACTTACTGGAGTGGTCCTGGAATAGAATCCTATAACACAGGATGTGACTGGGCCAATGTCCACATTGAAACCGCTGGAAGTTACGACTACACTTACACCGCGATCAACAATTTCGGTTGCACCTTTGATACAACCATTACCGTAACTGTAACCGAAGCGGCAACCATTTCAGCAGGCAATGATTTTACGATAGATTGCACCAACCCCAATCAATCTTTGAATGGTGGCTTCCAGGACATATTGCCGCCTAGTTTTAATAATGACGGAGGTACATTCAATTACACCTATGGCAACAGCGAAAATATCACCTGGACCTTTTGCCCAGACCCTGGGTTTGAAGACTACACTTTGATGCAGTTTGAATTCGTTTCGGGTCAAATGGAAGGTTTCTTTGAATCATTCATCGTATATGACGGACCTGATGACACCTGGCCGCCAATTGTAGAATGGGATTTGGGTGACGCCACCGGACAAGTGTACACGGCTACCAACGAAACAGGATGTCTGACTTTTGAATTTGAATCCGACTTCATCATTTCAGCTGCCGATGGCGACTTCGCGCCTTGGACTTATACCGTTACAGGTATCGGCAATGAGCCCGATTTTATCTGGGAGTGGACACCTTCAGCCGGCTTGAGTGATCCTTCGATTCGCAATCCAGCGATTGTTGGCCTCAATGAAACCACGACCTATACACTTACTGGATATCCCGTTGGGCAGCCCGGTTGTGCAAGTTCTGACGATGTCACAGTGTCCGTAACATCAACCATTTCAATTGAAGTTGAAGAGTCCTACAACTCGTGTGTGGGAGATACCATTGCATTATCAGCGCCAACCATAACTGGCGGTACCGCCCCTTTCGATATTATCTGGTACACAGAAACCAATCAAATAATTGAAGATGATGCCCCACTGGTTGAAGTTTCAGGAGTTAAAACGTATTGCTCAATCGTGGAAGATTTGTGCTTAGCTCGCGATACCGCCTGCTCGTTGGTGTTCCCCTATCCTACTATTCCTGCAAATTTTGTTATAGATAGCTTGTTTGGCTGTGAGCCTCATCAAGCCGTAATGACAAGTCTCACTACCGATTTTCAAGACATTGCTACTATGCGTTGGATGTTCGACGATGTTGATTCACAAACAAGCCTTGGTGCTGTTAGCCACCAATATGAGCAAGCTGGTCAATACTTTCCTTGGTTAGAAATAACCGACGACAACGGATGTGTAACGCGAGATACAGTGAACAATCCCGTGATTGTATGGCCCACTCCTTACGCGGCATTTATACCAAACCCATCGCTTACAATTCTGCCAAATACCGTTGTTTCATTTGAAAATTATTCGAATTCGGCCGATTCTTATTTATGGACATTTGACAGTTTTGGCCAATCGACAGCGGAGGATACTACTTTCCGTTTTCCCGAAGAACGTGCTGATGTGTATCTCGTTCAATTATTAGCCACCAATCAATTCGGATGTGCAGATTCTACAACTCGCCAGGTGATTGTGCAAGAAGACATCGATATCTATATCCCGAATTCGTTCACTCCGGATTATGACGGCATTAATGATGTTTGGCAAATCCAAGGTCGTGGCTTCCAAGGTCTAGGCTTCGAGTTATTAATTTTTAACCGTTGGGGTGATGTGATCTTCGAATCCAAAGACCCATTTGCAGCATGGACAGGCAGTGTCCATAACGGCCAGACATTTGCGCCAGATGGGGTCTATTTCTATCGTGTCAAGATTCGCGATGTTCAATTTGACGTAAACCATCTTTACGAAGGCCACATCGTACTTGTACGATAATTTCTATTTTTGCGTTGAGCACCAACAATTCGGCTCAATTTTTTCTATACGACCAAAATGCGTCATTATTTCCTATTCGTCCTTTCGTTAGCCATTGCACTTCCAGTCTGGTCTCAAGTTCTTCCTTTACCGGGGAGTTACTCCCAAAACATTCAAAGTTCATTGTGTTATCCAGACGGAAATCCATTGGGTAATCCCCTATTCGAACTGGGAACAACTAGCGGGCTCATTTTTGAGTTTGACGAATTGAGCACAGAACAAAAGGACTACAGTTACGCTGTCATTCTTTGCACGTACGATTGGCAAAAGGAGGCATTGCCTACATCTGATTATATCCAAGGGTTCGCCAGCAATGGAATAACCGATATCAATGGTTCATTTAACACCCTTATAGAATTCAATCATTATCGCTTCACGTTTCCGAATGACATGATGAAATTGCGGCTT
>JBDKJN010000341.1:0-4171 GCA_039796595.1 Bacteroidota bacterium | reverse complement strand
GACGCGACGCGTGCATATTGTACAAGCAAAGGCGTTGCGTTGATTGAACCACTTACATGGTAAATCAGAAACTTGCAATACGTGTTGACGCGGGCACCCAACTAGGAATGGGGCATTTGATGCGTTGCTTTTCAATAGCACTGCTATTGAAGGAAACACATAGGATTCATTTTTATTTAATGGAGACCGATGTCCCAGTAAAAGAATTTTTAGAGCGGAATGGACTGTCTTACACCTTCCTACCGCGAATTCAAGATGCGGTAGTCGATGCCAAGCAATTCTTAGAACAGCTTGATGCTTCAGACCATGTATTGCTTGATAGCTATTCATTAAAAACAGAATGGCAGAAGGAAGTCAAAAAAGCTGGGCACACATTATTTGTAATTGATGATTTGCACGCTTGGCATCACGTCGCCGATCATATCATCAACCACAGCGGAGGCGTAAAGTCTGACATGTATTCATGTGACGACCATACGCAACTGCACCTGGGGTATTCCTACCGTATGCTGCGTCCCGCGTTCATGAACGGACCAGCGCCACGCCAAGTTCCGCCTAAGTTTCCAGGCACGGTCATAATCAGTATGGGTGCTTCAGATGTGCCTAACAACACTTTAAAATTGGCTCGTGCCTGTGCCCGTTTTGATAAGAACATGCAGATTCATGTATTGGCAAGTCGCTTGAATCCCCACTTTGAAGGCATACAACAATGGGCCGCGGAACATTCAGAACAAACAACCATTCATTTGGATTTGAATGATCGCCAACTCTACCATTTGATGGCCGGCAGTGATGCATTGATTTGTCCAGCCAGCACGATTGCTTTAGAAGGTTGCTCCGCTGGGATGCTTGTTTTCGCAGGCATTACAGCTGATAATCAATTGGACAATTATAACGGGTTGATTGAAGCAGGTTTGGCAATTGCATTAGGTGATATTAACCTTGAAAATGAAGATAGTCTATTGGCTCTATTCAACAAACAGTCCCTGAATTCCGATTATATACCGGCCCTTTTAGCCAGGCAGAATACCTGTTTCGATTTTGAAAAACATGCATTAGCTAATGTTTTTAGAAATGGTTACCACTTGCGTAAAGCAGATCAAAATGATCTCATGCTATTGTTTGAATGGACGAATGATCCAGCAGTAAGAGCCAATTCATTCAACAAGGATCAGGTCGCATTCGAAGATCATCAAGCATGGTTTAAAAAGCGTTTGGATTCGGAAAACAGTATAATTTATATTCTCACCAATGGTCAAGAGAATATTGGAATGATTCGATTTGATATCACAGATCATACTGCACTTTTAAACTTTTCGATTTCAAGTGCACGCCGGGGAGAAGGCTATGGCAAGTTAATTGTGCAACTGGGAATAGCTGCAATCAAAAAAGATAAACCATCAGTGGATCAGATACAGGCATATGTGTTGAAACACAATATCCAATCACAGAAAATGTTCATTACCTTTGAGGAAGTTCCCTCAGATGTAATTGGAAGCTTTAAATATGTATTGGCGTTCTATCCTTCTTAAGCTCTTTCATATTCTGCCTTCACTTTTGGCAGGTTTCCTAAGCTACAGTCAAGTTGATCGCTTTTGGCACATGGGCTCAAATGGTTGTTCACTCGAACAGAATAACAATGTACTTGTTACCAACCTGAATACAATTGTACCTTTTGGCTGGGCGGGATGCTCCGTATTATGTGAACCGAGTACAGGTGAACTAGTATTCTATACGGACGGCCAGGCTATTGTAGACGCGAGCGGCTCAATGATGCCCAGTGCCACCAATCTCCCTGGAGGCAATTCTACACATGGTAGCGGAAAAATTGTTCCAGTGCCAGGAAGCTGTGACCTATTTTATGTTTTCTCCATATCGACGGCGACAGAAACTACCAATACGGGATCTCTTTCTTACGTCATTGTCGACATGACAATACCTGGAAATGGCACCCCAACCAATCCTTTAGGTGACGTCACGCAACCATCAATAGATCTACAGTTCGGAGTTAGCGAGGGCCTGGAAGTAGTTAAACAAAGCGATTCAGTGTATTACTTAATCTCACCCATGTTGAATTCGAGTACAATTACTGTTTGGAAAATCGATGATACAGGAATAACAATGGATAATGTTTACACCATGAATAATGATTTGGGCGATCCTCAAGCCATTCGTTATTCACCAACAAGCCAGAAATTGGCTCTTGGTAGTTTTGTGGAAAACGATCCCCTATTGATATTTGACTTCAACCCAAACACTGGTGTTATAAGCAATGAGGACATCGTTCCTGGCAGCCCGTTTGGCAATTCAAGCAATCAATATTCAGGCATCATTGACGTAGAATGGTCTAACTCCGGCAACTTGTTATATATAAGCAAATATCGCGGCAACACTCCTATTTCAGGAGGTGCATTGTATCAATATGACATCACCAATTCCGGAACTGACGCCATTTTAATACATCAAATTTCCAATTCGCCTGTACATGTATCAAAAGGACTTCGAAGGTCTTCAAATGGTATGATATACTATCTTGCAGTAGACCCCATAACGGTCACCTGTCATCACATTGCCGCCATAGAAAATCCAGATACGCCTGGCTTGGGTTGCAATCTTAATTTAACCTTTCATGACACAGAAATCAATCTTAATTTAACTGGTCTATTACCCAATTTCGTTAGTTCCAGCGCAACTAACCCTCCCCCTTCATCTCTGACAACTTCAAGCACAATTGACTGCAACGATATTCTGCACATTGACATAGCGCAGATTCTATTGGATAACCAAATTCAAAATGCCTCAATTGATACCGTCATTGTTTTTGCTACCAATTATGAATGCATTGACGGCATTTGTAACGTGACGATTGAACCCAATACCAGTAATCCTGTTTCAATTGACATCCAAGTTTCCGGTATGAATTGCGCCCCGCCGACAACCATCAATCTACTGGTGAATTATGAGCCCTTTACACCACTTCCCGTCGAACTCCTGGCAGAAGACTCTATCCTTTGTGCTGGCATTGGCATGATGCTAGAGGTTCCAAATACATATTCATCCTATTCATGGAATACGGGTAGCACAAACAACTCGATCACCCCCGAAACAACAGGCTGGTATAGTGTTGAAGTTACCGATGCCAATAATTGCTCAACTACGGACAGCTTGTATTTCCAAACATCAGCATTTGTAGACCCTACGTTAAGTGACCTTGTCATTGAAACGTGTTCAGCAAGCTATGAATTTATCGCACCTGTGAACTCGGATAATGTTAACTGGACATCTCCGAATTCCAATCCAACTGGAATTTTCAATGAAACAGGAATTTATACAGGTGAAATCACCTATTCCGATGGTTGTACACAGGCCTTTCAACTGAATTTAAGTCTTTTGGAAGAGCCGCAGCTTACCTCTACCAATTCACCCATAATTGAGCTTTGTCCTGGAGCGACAGAGACGTTGACAGTTGTTTCTTCAGCACCAGTTACCTGGAACACCGGCAGCGCAAATGCTAACCTGACTATCACCCAGTCAGGAACGTATACTGCAACTTCAACCAATCTCTGCGGAACAGACGAGATCAGTTTTGAAGCGGTGATGCTCGAACCACTGACATTCACACTCGGTGATGACATCCATGCATGCAACACCATTGACACCGTGATCACAGTTAGCAACCTTCCAAACTACTTATGGAATGATGGCAGCATCACTTCGAGCTTAGTGATTAATACGTCGGGCACTTATTGGTTAAGCTCTCAAAATCAATGCGGAGTTGTGAGTGACACTTTGCAGGTTGTAACCTATACAGAACAAGCGCCTGTCGACTACGAAGATTGGGCACAATGTTTCGGATCCACAATGACAATTACAGCACCGCCTGGCCTTTATTGGGCATACGATTGGAGCGATGGTTCAACGGCTAATACTATAACGGTTACGGGCACTGAACCTATTCAATTGAATGGCATGAACTCCTGCGGTTCTTATTTCTTTGAATGGCAAGTTGGCCCTACCGACTGTTCACAAAGTATCTATGTTCCTAACAGTTTCACACCAAATGGTGATGGAAGAAATGATGTATGGCTTCCTGAAACGTACAATCTAACTATCCTCTCCATCAAAATATTCAACCGCTGGGGACAAAAAGTTTTCGAGGGAGATGAAGAGT
>JBDKJN010000340.1:0-3237 GCA_039796595.1 Bacteroidota bacterium | reverse complement strand
ACTCGATCGCCTGATCCAACTTTCCAGTTCTATGATAGGTCTGACCATAAAAAAACTGCGTTTCCGCCGACTCATTCGGTCTGATTGCCACTGCCTTATCCAAATACTCAAGAGCTAGGTTGTATTTTTTTAAATAGTAGTGGCATTGGGCAGTTCCATACAATGCTTTATAATTTGACGGTTCTACATCCAATATTTCACGATATAAGGTCAAAGCTCCACGCATGTTGTTTTCATTGAACTCATGTTTAGCCGCGACCAGCTTCGGCGCCACAAGAGCGCCGTCAATCACTGATGCTTCTTTATTACCATCGTCACCCTGAGCGTGAACCAAAACCTGAGTCAACAAAGTGAGACCCAAAATCAAATATTTCATCATTATGTCAATTTTATAGCAAACGCATTCAAACTCTCCTGAGTTGCGTACGCAAGCTTGGCCAAATTAGTGCACCGACTCAAATAAAAATCATACCACAGACCAAATTTTAATGTTGAAATGTTGAAATATCGCCGAGTCAGAAAACGGAAAGTCAAGTCTTGACAAAGAAAAAACACCTAATTTTGGACCATGAGCGCATCATTTGAACGCACAACAGAATCCGAAAGCAAGCACCACGAACTTGAGAAAAAATCAGTGGCTGAATTGGTATCTGCCATCAATGCCGAAGACCACGGGGTTCCCCAGGCCATTTCCCGTTGTTTGCCTGCGATATCAGCCTTAATCGAAGCATTGGTGCCACGCATGGAACAAGGTGGGCGCCTGTTCTACATGGGTGCAGGAACCAGCGGGCGCTTAGGTGTCGTAGATGCCAGCGAATGCCCTCCAACTTTTGGCGTACCCTTCGACCTCGTCATTGGACTGATAGCAGGCGGAGATCAAGCCATACGCAAAGCCGTGGAGTTCGCAGAGGACGATATGGAACAGGGTTGGCAAGACCTGGAAGCCCATGGTATTGGGCCTTTGGATACAGTGATTGGCATCGCAGCCTCAGGATCAACACCCTATGTGATCGGAGCACTTAACACATGCAAAAGCCATGGAATTACTACCGGATGTATTGTCTGCAATCAAGGTAGTCCGATTGCGCAATTGGCGGATTTTCCAATTGAAATAGTGGTAGGTCCAGAGTTCGTAACGGGCAGTACCCGTATGAAAAGCGGCACTGCTCAAAAGCTTGTTCTCAATATGATCAGTACCGCAACCATGATTAAATTGGGAAGGGTCAAAGGCAACCGCATGGTAGATATGCAACTGACCAACAACAAGCTTGTCGATCGAGGCACTCGTATGGTCATGGACCAAACAGGCTTGAACGAAGAGGACGCCAATGCATTACTCCAGCGTTTTGGCAATGTCAGAAAAGCGGTAGAACATTTTCACCTCAACTCGTCCAATCCCACGATTTGATCCTCCAAGCATTTTATGCACGACCTTGAACCATATTATAACTGGCGTGGCCTCTATGTTGCGAGCGAAGATCCGCGGAGTCCTTTTTACGAGCAAGAATATTCGGAATTCGAATACAGCAATAAAATTTATGATCACTACATCCACCCACAATGGGATTCGATGGGTAGTCAGACCCTCTTCATAAAGATACTGTATGCGGATTATATCAATGGATACGCCATTATCGAAATGATTGGCGAATGGAACGACCTGCTCTATAACGACATCATGTACCTTAAACGCGATATAGCGGAAACATTGATGTTCGAGGGAATTCATAAATTCATCATCATCGGCGAAAACGTACTTAACTTCCATTCAAGTGATGAAAGTTATTATGAAGAATGGTTTGAAGAAACCAATAGTGAAGATGGTTGGATAGCCCTTCTCAATTTTCGCGATCATGTGCTTGACGATATGGCTGATGCCAATTTGGATAGCTATTTCGTATTGGGCGGAAAGTTGAATGAACTGCGATGGAGATCGATGCATCCGGACCAAGTGCTCGAGCATGTTGAGCGTTTTGTGCTTCGCAGATTAGGGAACTGACAAGATTCTTGCTTAATTCCGCAAAAGCCAATGCTTTTCTAACAAATCCTCAGTTTAAACACCCAATTACTCATTTTTGGCAGGGTGCAACCACAGGGCTGTTAAATTCAGTCTATATTCGTATAAAAGACAATTGTCATGCGCTTGACCTTTATTTTATTGACCTCCATGGTCGTGTTATATGCACAGGCCCAAACTACTCACCATACTCCTGGCGGCACCATCGTTCATCTCGATTCACGACAGCAACTGCCCGCCGGGGGCAATCGTGATGTGATCTTTCAAGAGGATTTCGCAGATGGAATACCGACAGACTGGCTCAATGCAGAAAGCAATGGCATTGCACATTGGGAGTATCGAGGACTAAATACTACGCCGAATTTAGAGACAGGAACACAAGGCAGTTGTTTGCCGGCCGGTACCACCGGACAGCCTATTCAAAGTCCAACGCAGGGCAATGGATTTGTGATATTCGATAGCAATTGGTGGGACAACCCAGATCTTCCATGCACTCCGGCAAATTTTGGCACTGGACCAGCACCTGGACCTCACTACGCAACGCTAGCCTCTCCTATAATAGACTTGACCAATTACTATGGAGTTGGGCTTGAATTTTATCAATACTACAATGGATACGATGTTCACGCCTCTGTAGAACTCAGTGCTGATGGCGGTATCACTTGGTTTGAAATATATAATAACGACTTAATAAACAATCCAAGCGATTTGAACGACCATGTTCTCCTTCCCATTGGACAATACGTTGGAGGCCTATCAGAAGTGAAATTTCGATTTGTTTTTACCGGACTCTATTACTTCTGGCAGATTGACGATGTTAATGTGATTGAAATTCCTGAGTTCGATATTGCAATTACAGAACCGAGTTATGGTGATTTTGACATCTATGATCCTGCCCATCCAACGGGTTTCGAATTTATGGAATACTCACGTTATCCATATCAAATGGCTCCTCTATTGAAATTTTCGGCAACCGCGGTCAACAATGGTGTTTACGAAAATTATGACGTTCGCCTCAATGTCGAAATTAAAGACCCTACGAACAATGTCATTCACAGCGCTCAATCTCTGGAAGGGCTCTATGTATGGCCTGGTATACCACAAGAGGTTCGTGCTGGTACATTTCAAAACCCTTCGGTTTTGGGAGAGTACAGTGTGCATCAATATCTGACCACCAGCAGTCCTGAAAATCTTACAGACAATAATCACGACACAACCTT
>JBDKJN010000339.1:0-6549 GCA_039796595.1 Bacteroidota bacterium | reverse complement strand
ATGCCGGTATTTCTAGAAAGTATGGCGGCACCGGGCTCGGCCTTACGATCAGCAAACAACTTGTGGAGTTAATGGGTGGTGAAATTCACGTGAAGAGCGAACTCAATAAAGGCACATGCTTTAGTTTTAGTGTGTGGTGTAATGAAAAAATGATCTCTGCACCAGCCCCTATTGCATCAAATCTCGAAAGCACGGTCAATTTTGGTGAACTCAGCGTTCTGATAGCAGAAGACAACAAGATCAATATTCAAGTTTTTAAATTCATTTTGGATCGTTTGAATATCAATGCCGATTTCGCAGAAAATGGTAAGGAAGCCGTAGAAGCACATCAGAAGAAGTCTTACGATCTGATTTTTATGGATATGCAAATGCCCGAAATGGATGGCCTTGAGGCCACTCGAGCAATCCGGGAAATGGGAGATCATCAACCAGTGATTATTGCCATTAGTGCCAATGCCTATCCTGAGGACCGCATCAAATGTGCTGAGGCAGGCATGAATGATTTTATGCCTAAGCCTTTTGAACTTGACAAAGTCTCCAATATGTTGCGTACCTATTTTTTTGAGCAACTTTCGAAAAAACCCGCAGCATAGCGATTTTCCCGCATACCTCGTGCTTCTTTAATACGGTGTTTCGCACCGGTTTTGACTGCGCTTATTTCTTAATAGGTCGTTATATCTGACCAATAAATCACGGAGTCGTTATATTTGTAGCATCGGAGGAGTGTGTTAATGTGTCATGCTCCTTCATAGGCCCGTTTCGAACGAGGTCAAAAACCAAATTAAAGGCTACAAATGATAGATGCGAAACTGCTTGGCATCCGTGTAAAGATCTTGCTCTCCATAGTGCTTGTAATCCTTATAAGCTGTGGTGCAATGGTTTATTACAATACTGAAATACAGTCTTCGTATGCCTCAAAAATAAGCCTCTCAGCACGTCAAAAAGAATTAGCAGCCAACATCAATCGTTTGGCCCTTACCATCCACTCCAATTCCGGCAACTCCACTTCCTTCGAACAAGACACTAAGGATCTCATATTGCTCACGGACAAACTGGAAAATGCCCAAAAGGCCTTGCTTAACGGGAGCGACCAATACGGCACCTCCTTGCGCAATAGTGTGACAATAGAAGAACAACTCCAACAAGCCTCTCCTAATTTTATTCTCACACGCGATTGGGTGCACAACCATGCTGAGGCCATGGATCAACTCACTGCCGCCGACATCGCAGCGCTCCAGGAAGCAGTTGCCAATTACAACACTCAAATGAGTACAGTAGTAGGTAGCTACCTCAGTGAAGCAAAATCCTACAATGGCATGGTGAGCCTGGCGAGCTATATCGCAATTGGAATAAGCATTTTATTGATTTTAATTCTAGCTGTCCGAATTATTCGTCCTTTGAGTCAGCTGCATAGCATCACCGTTGAAACCGTTGACAACCTCAACAAAAACCTCACTGATTCGCACCAAGCAAAGGCCGATTTTTTAGCGAATATGAGCCACGAAGTTCGAACTCCTTTAAATGGAGTGCTTGGAATGTCTGAGCTTTTGATCCGAACCAAACTGGATGAAGAACAACGCAATTATGCACGCAGCATCAACAGCAGCGCGCAAAATCTTCTTGACGTAGTCAATGATATTCTTGACCACTCCAAGTTGCAATCCGGAAAACTGGAACTGCATCGCGAGCGTTTTAACCTGTCCGAAGTTATCGATCAAGTTATTGATCTCATGAAACCCACAGCTCAAAACAAGCGTCTGGAGCTCATGAGTGACATTGACCATAACATTCCTGCAGAACTTATACATGACGAGCGACGACTCCGTCAAGTTCTCATGAATCTGGTCAACAACGGAATCAAATTCACTGATAATGGCGAAGTTTTGATTCGGGCTGAAATGGTCAACCGAGAGTCTGATTTTGTTCAAATAAAATTCAGCATCAAGGACACAGGAATCGGAATTGACGAAAAATCCATTGAGCAACTTTTTCAATCGTTCTACCAAGTCGATTCGAGTATTTCAAAAAAATACGGCGGTTCCGGGTTGGGTTTATCCATTTGCAAAGACCTGATACATGCCATGGGCGGACGTATTTGGGTAGAAAGTAAACCGGGTCAAGGCAGTACTTTCTTCTTCACCATCGTAGCAGAAAGCACTAAAAACACCCAGCAGAACAAGATTGATTCATTGCAAGGTATGCGCGCTCTTATTGTGGATGACAATAAAACGAACCTCAAAATATTGGTAAAACAATTGTCGGCATGGGGAATCCAGGCCACACCTTTTAATAGTCCGGAACTGGTTGCAGAAATCATGAACAATCTGCATAAGTTCGATTTTGTGATAATGGATATGCAGATGCCGGAGATGGATGGCAAAGCGCTCTCCAAAAAAATCAGAGAACGTTATAGTGATAAACAACTACCGCTAATCGTGCTTTCATCAGTTGGGGATCACTTGATGACAGATGGCAGTGAAATGTACAATGCATATCTCACTAAGCCAGTGAAACACGCCAAGTTGCTCGACACAATTATTGATGTTATGCAAATTAGCCCCGTATCGAAGGCGAAGGAGAATGTTAGTCGAGGGAATGCCGAAATCCAACCACTCAACAGTAAAATTAAAGTCTTGATTGCGCAAGACAATGAGTTGACTCGTGCTGTAACTACCCGAACGCTAGAGCTTTTAGGTCATAAGTACGATTCGGCACATAACACCAAAGATGCCATTGAAAAAGCGGCTGCTACCCATTATGACTTGATATTGGTGGATGTGGAAAAAGGCAATGGCCAGGAAACAACACGTCGACTTAAGAAAACGTTCAATAAAAATAATGCTCCGGTAATTTTTGGCGTGACCGAAAGCGAAGCACGCGATCGACAAAGTTGCATCGACGCTGGAATGGACGACACCTTAGCCAAACCAATACATCCTGAGGTATTGCAGGAAAAAATATTGCACTGGCTGGATGTGGATTGATCGGGCGCCAATTCAACGTCCTATTTTTTTCTAAAGGTCAAATCCCCATTTCGCTCGGTATTGGTATTACTTTTGTTCACCATGACAAAAAAAATTTCAATGTTAGTAATTTCACTTTTGGCCGCAGCAGGCATCGCATTGTTCAGTTGTAACGAAACACCAGCAGCCACCGCTACTTCAGAAAACAAACCTGTCAAAGAAATTCAATTCGTCAACGGAATCACTGATACCAACAAGGGAATGCGCAAGGGGGTTGTCACTATCAATGGCACAGTAACCGGCACCGCGAAAGGGAAATTGTATCTATGGGAAACCTCGGGAAAAGTCACTGAATTGATCGATAGTACGAATCTTGAAGCAGGCCAATTCAATTTCAAAAGCCAAGAATTGGAAAGTGGTATCTACATGATCGGGTACAATACCAATAACATGGCTGCTTTTATTGTAAGTACAACCGAATCAACCATCGATCTTCAGTTTAAAGCCAACAAGTTCGAAGGCAATATGTCCTCGGCCACATCAAAAGAAAATCAGGGCTGGGTGAAGTATAGTGCTCAGGAGCCACTATTGCTCAAAGCCATAAAAGATGCTCGGGTTGGTGCACACAAAAACCCAGGCATGAAAGGGCAATTTGACCAACAAGCCGCCATTAAAGAAGCAGAACTCGCCACTTTGCAGCATACCATGATTCAAGAATACCCTGGAACTTTTCTCGCTAAAATCATGACCTGGAAACAGGAGCCGAACAAAACAGAAATGGCGAAATACTTCGACAATATTGACTTCACGGATGAAAGTATCATCCATACTAAAGTCATGTCTGATCGTATCGAAACCTTTATGCGCTCGTTTAGCAAGGGTGAAGAAAGTGGATTCATCAATTGTATTTCCACCGTCGCTGAAAAAACCAAAGTCAATGATCGTGTTTTGGAGTTTAGCCTCAATCAAATGTTGGTTGGATTCTACGAAAGCAACATGGAAAACATCTGCATGTATATCATCGATAACTATATCAATGGTGAATCGTGTGGTGACTCCGACCTATCGAATGTGATCAAGACCACGGCAAGCAGCATCAAGAACCTGAGTGTTGGAAATACGCCGCCAAATATTCAATTGGCCACTTCTACAGGCAGCAAATTTGATCTATTCAAAACTTCATCTGCCAACAAATACACCTTGGTGATGTTTTGGAGCAGTTGGTGCGAACACTGTAAAGGTGAGGCACCTGAGGTGAAAGCGTGTTACGATCAGTGGAAGGCAAAAGGATTTGAAATCGTCGGTGTAAGTTTGGACAAAAGCAAACAAGCATGGACGGCAGCGATCACCGAAAGAGGTTTCAGCTTCCCCCAAGTTTGCGGCATGAATGAATACCAATCGCCTGTGGCCAAAGATTATCGTGTGAGCAAAACGCCAACGTTCTATTTGTTGGATGCCAACCAGAAAATTGTGCTCAAGCCAAAAGGCATACGTGAGGTACAGGCATTCCTGGCTCAAAACCTCAAATAACGCGAAGCCTATGCTAGTCTTGTTTGCTTGTCTTATTGGTGCAATGTGAAACACAACCAGTGAACCCAGCTCATTTCAATATTCACGGACACCGCGGTTGCCGAGGACTGCGACCTGAAAATACCATTCCCGCGTTTATTCATGCTATGGAATGGGGCGTGGATGCATTGGAGATGGATGTAGTCATTACAGGTGATCATCACGTATTAGTATCTCACGAGCCAGAAATGCTTGCAGTAATCATGGCTTACCCTGATGGCCGTGTCGCAGAGTCAATGGGTGAAAATATTTTTACCATGACTACGGCAGAGGCGCAATCGTATCGTTGTGGAATCCATGCGCATCCAAAGTTTCCAGAACAAATTTGTATTCCATCCTTCAAACCATTGTTACGTGAAGTGGTGGATTCCGTTCGACAATATGCCCACACCGCCTCGATCCTAGAGCCGCTTTACAACATTGAGTTAAAGACAATATATGAGCAAGACTCCTCAGGAAAATGGAACATTGGGGATCACAAATACCATCCGGATCCCGAAAACTTCGTTCGCATATTTTTGAACGAAATTGCTCCTTTACAGATTAAAAACAACTTGGTCATTCAAAGTTTTGACGCTCGTATTCTTGAAGCCATGCATCAACAGTCGCCTGACATTCCCTTGGTATATCTGAGCGAAGACAGCCTAAAGTCACCTGAAGTTAAACTTCGCGAACTGTCATTTAAGCCCCACGGCTATAGCATCTATTATCCGATGATCAATACTCAAGTTGTGGATTATTGCCGACTCCATAGAATTCAATTACTGGCGTGGACAGTCAATGAGCCCCAAGACATTGAGCGACTGGTACGCATGGGGGTGTCCGAGATCATCACGGATTATCCCGACCGGGCATTGGCCATTCGAAAACGACTAACCGACTCTTAAAAAGAAACGTTATCCTTGACGCATAAAAAAAGGCCGATCCAATGATCGGCCTTTTTCATTTTATCGAAATGCAATTGGATTAAGCCCAGCTTGCAATTTTCTCAGCTTTGTAAGCGCCAGATTCCAATTTTTCGCGAACTTTCACGAAACACTCAATGGTGTAATCCACATCCTTTTCACTGTGTACAACCGTCGGAATCAAACGCAACATGATCACGTCTTTCGGAACAACTGGGTAAACTACGATACTGCAGAAAAGTCCGTACGTTTCACGAAGCTCCAATGTAACATTGGTTGCCTCACCCAAAGAACCTTTGAGGAAAACTGGTGTAACTACCGAATTGGTATAACCAATATCGAAACCTGCCTGTGTCAAACCATTTTGCAAACGCTTGGCGATATACCACAAACGCTCTTGCAACTCTGGTTGAGTGCGCAACATTTCCAAACGCTTCAATGCTCCAATTACGATCGGCATTGGCAATGCTTTCGCAAAAGTTTGCGAGCGCATATTGTAGCGCAAATATTCAATCACGTGTTCTTCTGCAGCAACAAAGGCTCCAACTGTTGCCATTGCTTTTGCAAACGTACCGAAGTACACGTCGATGTCTTTTTGTACGCCTTGTGCATCTCCTGCTCCTCGTCCATTTTCACCGATGCTACCAAAACCATGTGCATCATCGACAAATAAACGGAAACCATATTCTTTCTTGAACGATACAATTTCTTTCAATTTACCTTGGTCTCCGGCCATACCGAAAACACCTTCCGTCAATACGAGGATACCGCCACCAGTTTGGTCGGTGATGCCTTTAGCATGCTTCAATTGTTTTTCGAAACTAGCCATGTCGTTGTGTTGGAACACAAAACGTTTTCCATGGTGCAAACGAACGCCATCTACCATGCAAGCATGACATTCGCTATCGTAAACAATCACGTCATGACGACCAACCAATGCCTCGATAGCACTTTGACATCCTTGGTAACCGTAGTTCAACAAAAATGCGTCGTCCTTCTGCATGAAAGAAGCCAACTCTTGCTCCAATTGCTCATGGTATTTGGTTTGACCGCTCATCATACGAGCGCCCATTGGATAAGCCATACCCCATGAAGCAGCTGCTTCAGCATCC
>JBDKJN010000338.1:0-4268 GCA_039796595.1 Bacteroidota bacterium | reverse complement strand
CCATACACCTCCATTGCCAATGATTGGAGACTGGTTTATACTGAAGAGTTCGAGGATAGAACATCGGCTATCAAAAGGGAAAGAGAAATCAAAAAAAAGAAGAGCAGAAAGTACATTGAATTTCTAATCGCAAGCGCTAAACCTCAATAGCTCAGTTGGTCTCGGCTAAGCCGAGAAGGTCATCGGTTCGAACTATTCTCTTGAGCGATGAGCGAAAAAACCGATTATCTCCACAAATCAGTAGAGGCAGTTCGCTTAAGGACCCTCTTTTTATTCCATAGCTCAGTTGGGTAAACGCAGATTACGCTGAATTCAAAAGCTCATTCTATGAAAATTCAACATGATAGAATCGTTTTATAAAATGAATGCGTCCTCTGGCTCACGCGATCAATATGGAAATGCTCAAGAAATGTTTCATACGCACACTGACCTAATCGACTACGCAAATCACTTGATCGTAAGCACTTCAGTATTGCTTCCGCAAAGTCCTCAGGTCTATCGGCGACTATAGCATTTTCACCATGGCGAATAGGCAAACCCTTACCGCCTGCCGAAGTTGTTATGATGACTTTTCCCATAGCCATAGCTTCAATAATCTTAACACGAATTCCTCCTCCCGACAAAACAGGAACGACTAAAATTCCTTTATCCCTTTGAAAATCTAAACTACATACTACGTGATCATGGATTTGAACCAAGCCGTCTTGAATAAACGATTTGTATTGCGCGATATTCTTTCCTGCTAAATGTATTCGAGCTTCTCCTATCGATGGGCGCAAAAGAGGAACGACCTCTTCTAATAACCACATAACACCCAACTGATTGGGAATCCAATCCATTGAACCCAAATGATAAACCACTGGAGTAAGCGGTGATCGACCTTCATCTAAAGAGGCCGAAATTGGGACTACAGCTATAGGGCACCCCACTCCAAATCGAATAAATTCCTTTTGATCAGCATCACTCAAAGCCATAACGCCATCCGCTTCGTTAAGCCATTTGACTTCTTCCCTTCTTAAACGAGGCAGTTGTATACCTAAATAAGCACGGTACAACCATTGCCGTTTCGGTAAATTTTTTAGATTAGACTCCCACAACTGCGACTCCACATTTTGGGTCCTAATAATAATCTTCGCATTAGAATACGCTCGAATAACCGAAATGTATTGGCCCAAATAAACATGCTCCAGTTGAACGATATCAAAATGCTCACTTTGCAACAAATCGCGAAGCCGCCTGGCAAACGCTGCATTTGCAAATCGAGAAGAGAAATAAGAAGACTTCTTAAAAAGATTGCAAATCGCTGACCGAAAAAGGAAACGATTATCAACTGCCACAGCTTCAAAATTGGTTTGTCGTGTGAAATTGGCAGGAACACAATTGATATCCTCTCCGCTTTTTATTTGCGACATGGACAACACCTTTAATTCACAATCATCGAGCATAAGAATGCTTTCGGCAGAACGAAACACCGCATAGGCTCCTCCGTCATGTTGCGGAAAAGGCAACTTATATGTTACCTGAAGAATTTTCATCTTATTAATTCAATTTTTCCCAATCTAAAGAGCGCTCCTTACCTAGACAGAATAACAGAATGCCGTAAATAAAATAACAGTTAAATCGCAAGCAACTTAACACTAACGTTCTAAAGCCTTTGATCAACAATAAAGAGATGATCAAGAAGATCCACACAACTATACAATTGAATTCTAAAAAGCGCAATTCAATGAATAGAATCACTGCGATCGATAATGTAGAAAAAGGTAAAATCAACTTGACATATTTATTGATATAAAAAGCGAAAATTTCACCAATGGGCATAGCGTGTATTAACTTGTGATGACGCAGCACAAACAAAAGCAATCCTTTGCATAATCGAAGTATCCTACCCCTTCGATAATACTGCACAAATGAACGATCAACAATTACAGCTTCAGGCTCTTGAACTAACCGATAACCTTGAGCAATGGTAGATACGACTACAAACAAGTCGTCAAAAATGAGATTTGTTGGGATCGTTCTAAAGCAACTTCGTCGTTGTGCATACAACGCCCCGAATACATTATGACTTGACCTTCGATTACTTTCACCCAAAGCGATGGCATTTAGAATTCCTCTGGCCCAGGACCCTCCATCCATTAAGGTCGCCGACACCGTACCAACAGTTGGATCATTAAAATTGCGCAACAAAGCTTGGACAGATCCGTCTTTAACCGCCTGACGACAATCGCTGAATACAATATAATTATGTTTGACTTGACCAACTGCAAAGTTGACAGCTCTAATTTTCGAATAACGTTCTTCAAAAATAAACACCCGAACGCGCGGATCTGACTGGTACCGTTCTAAAACTGTGCTCGTACCATCGTTGGATCCACCCGAAACAACTATGATTTCAGACCCTTCGATCCAGTTTTCCGCTCTTAGAAAAAAATCCAATCGTTGTGAAACATGATTTACTTCATTATAGCAGGCGATTACAATACTAATTTTCTCTGAAAAAGGTGAAGTTTGGAGGGGCTTGAGCCTACTTTGATTGCATATATTCACCAAGGCATAAACCGCGTATAAAGCGAATGGAAAAAGGGAAATCCCAAACAATAGCCAGGTTAACTTAAAATCCATTGAGGTCAATTAAAGATACAATTGTAGATTGGAAAGACTTAGCATCCGATTCCACTGCAATGCCGCATAGGAATTAATGGCCAGACGATTTGAGTTTTTCTCCATTTTCATCCAACGCTCCATAATATCCACACCTGATAGATGGTCATTCAAATTGAAGCGATGCATCAAACCACAACCCTCTGATTCAGAATTGAACATAGAGCGGGTTGAATATATGCTAGAAAAACCTATTGTTCGGAGATAATCAAGAACCCTCGTATTGTATAACCCAAAAGGCAATGCAACAGATTCAATAGAACAGTCCAATTCGTCTTCTAATTTGATTTTGGCATCGTATGCTTCACGCCTCAGTTCTTGCTGTGGCAAGCAAGTCCAACGCAAATGATTCCATCCGTGGGCACCAATCCGATGACCTGATTGGACCAGTTGGCGCAAGTGCTCCCAGCTCATATAGCCTTTCTGGTTAATACGACTTATTATTGGAAAGAAAACAGCACTTTTCAAGAGGTTATTCGAATTGCTAACAATGGTCTCGAATTGCGATAAATACCCATCATCGAAGGTGACCAAAACTTCGGGCAGTGATGATTTGCAGTGGGCGGACTGCAACTGGTGGCTCGTAATCAACTCTTCCAACAAATCGATGTGCTGGTGAAAACGGCCAACCTCTATGGATAGCACTCCTTTGGTTTTACGTTCATTAGCCGACCGAATATGATGGTAATTTAGTATGATTTTTGGCATCATAACTACAAGGTTTAGTTGCTTTAGTACAAAAATGATCCAAAAAAACCCGATTTCCGCTCAGAAAATCCCAAAAAACCGCATCTGCAGCCAGAATAATTCAAATCACTAGCGGTCTGCTAAAAAACTTGAGTTCAAACCATAGAGAAGCAACCTTCCCCTTATCTTCGTGGTCTTAATTGTGTTCCGGCATTTGCCCTGATTTTCACACATTTGCTACTATGAAAAAAATTCTACTGCTTACCCTGATTATCGCTTGCTTCAGCAAGTTGTCATACAGTCAATTGGTAACGGAAAATACACTCACTGTGCAGCAGTACGTTCAAGACGTGCTTTTAGGAGCCAACGTTACTGTGTCAAACATTGAATTCAACACTGGAAACGCTAACCTCGTGAGCACTTCTGTCGGTGGATTTGAGTGTGAAGATTGCAACCTAGGTATTGTTTCCGGTTTTGCAATGAGTTCCGGTGATGTATCTGGCCTTGTTGGCCCGAATAATAGCGGAGGTTACACTGGAACAGGCACGGGGCTTAGTAGTGGAAATGACGCTGATCTTTTGGATCTTGTGCAAGCGAATGGAGGTAATTCTATTAACGACTGGGCAATCATCGAATTTGACTTTGTTCCGCTTGGAGATACCATTCGCTTCAATTACGTTTGGGGTTCTGAAGAATATGATTCTTGGGTGGGTACTGGATTCAATGACGTCTTTGGTTTCTTTATCAGTGGCCCAGGCATCAGCGGTCCGTTTACAAACAACGCCCAAAATATTGCGATTGTTCCAGGGACCACAGACACTGGCGTGGCCATCAATACAATCAATAACGGCAATGGAAATGCAGGTCCCTGCTCCAACTGTGACTACTACAACCAATTGGATTCCGACGCCGAACTT
>JBDKJN010000337.1:0-6434 GCA_039796595.1 Bacteroidota bacterium | reverse complement strand
GCAGTCGCCCGCACCGCTGCCCGCACTAATGCTCCAACCTGTGCCTGGTGAAGTGCACGCACTTTGTGTGGCTGAATAATATGTGTCTCCATCCGCATCCAAATACCATGTAGTGACAATTGCGCATGTACCGTTGTCGCAATTGGCTGCAGAATTATAATTACACGCAGCGGCATTGGTGCAGCCGTTTACTCTGCCTTCATCGACCAGGCCATCGCAATCATCATCGATATTGTTACACACATTCTCTATGGCTCCAGGGCGCGCTGATGCATTACTGTCGTTGCAATCGCCACCGCCGCTGCCTGTGCTATTGCTCCAGCCTAGTCCCGGTGAAGCGCATGCGTTTTGTGTTGAAGAATAATACGTGTCTCCATCGGCATCCAAATACCATGTTGTGGCATATGTGCACGAGCCATCATTGCAAGTGGCTGCTGGGTTGTAATTACAAGCTGTGGCAACATTACAACCGTTTACTCTGCCTTCATCTATTAGGCCATCGCAGTCATCATCGATGTTGTTACACCTGTTTTCTGCCATAATTGGACGCACGGATGGATTGTTATCGTTGCAATCACCAGGCCCACTAGCGGCGCTGTTGCTCCAACCAATGCCAGGTGAAGTGCAGGCGCTTTGGAAGATCGAATAAAAAGTATCTCCATCAGCATCCAAATACCATGTGGTGGCAAACGTGCAGGATCCATTGTCACAAGTAGCGGCTGAGTTATAGTTGCATGCAGTGGCCATAGTACACCCACAATTACCATAGCAGCAGCTTCCATTGTCCATCGAGGCATCGGGGTCATAATTGCAAGCAACCGGGTCAATGCACCCCTCTGCAACAGACAGATTCTCATACCAGGCAATCTTGTCGTCAAATTGAGATGCCGAGAGAACGTCCATATCTCCATCACCGTCTAGATCGGCAACACAGACATCTCTGGCACCATTTGTTTGTGTTGATATAATTTGTTGCGTTCCGAAATTTCCAGCACCTAAGTTCTCATACCAGGCGATTTTATCGTCATACGAAGAAGCAGAGAGCACGTCCATATCTCCGTCGCCATCTAGGTCACCAGTATTGACAGTATGTGCATTGAAGGCTTGTGTTGTTATGTTTTGCCTAGGACCGAAGGTTCCATTGCCTAAGTTCAAATGTCTGGCGATCTCATGGTCATTCTGAGAAGCCGAGAGGACGTCCATATCTCCATCGCCATCCAGGTCGGCAGCATGGACATCTTGGGCAACATACGCTTGTGTAGAAATGATCTGCTGCGAGCCGAAGGTTCCATTGCCTAAGTTCATATACCGCGCTATTTCGTGGTCATTGGCAGAAGCCGAGAGTACGTCCATGTCTCCATCTCCATCCAAGTCAGCAGCATAGACAGATGCAGGATAATCTGCCTGTGTTGAAATAATCTGCTGCGTACCGAAATTTCCGCTACCTAAGTTTTTGTACCAAGCGATCTTATCGTCATACGAAGAAGCCGAGAGAACGTCTAGAGCTCCATCGCCATCAAGGTCGGCAGCATAAACAGATTCAGCCCAATCACATTGTGATGAAATAATTTGTTGAGCACTGAAGTTTCCAAAACCTAAGTTCTTAAACCAAGCTATCTTGTCGTCTAGATGAGAGGCCGCGAGCACGTCCATATCCCCATCTCCATCCAGGTCGGCCGTATAAACAGCTCCAGGTGCATTCATTTGGTTTGAAATGATTTGCTGGGCGCCGAAGTATCCATTACCTAAGTTCATATAGCAGGCTACATTGTCGTCCAAAGTCGATGCAGAAAGCACGTCCATGTCTCCATCGCCATCTAGGTCGGCAGTATGAACAGAATGGGCATTATTCGGAAGTGCTGTAATGATTTTTTGCCCTCCGAAGAGCTGTGAAAAGCCATTATTGGCGATAAGAATAGTAGCCAAAGAAAGAAAAACTCGTCCTAAGTAGTTCATGATAGAGTAGTTTAGTACAAGTAAAGATAGGTAAAAGGTACTAACTAAGGCCTCAAAATATAACGCTATCGGACCTTTTTTTGGCCATGAACATTTCCCTTTACGAAGTGTTTGATCCACTATATTAAAAGCAAAATGAGCAAACTTTCATCCCTTTTCCTTTTCGCTCTGGCATTGACTTCGGGAGCGCAAGCACAAATCAAACTCATGGGTGTAGCACCCAACAACGAGACCAATACGGTGGATCTCATCCAATGGTCCCTTTTCGACGAGCAGTCTGTGGTGACTATACCCACCGAATTGGAGGTTTATCTTTATGCCTCGTCCTCTTACGATCCTTTCAATGGTAGTTATTATATCAGTGGTGGAACATTCGAAGAATTGGGCCTATACAGCTACAACACCGATACGGAAGCCAGCACTTTTGATACGAATGCCCCAGTCAGCAATATTGCTGAGTTCGATATGAGTACTGGCAATATGTATAATCTAATCGTTGAAACCGAGGATTACATCAATGTCTACGAGTACGATATTGAGGCGAGCGAGGAGGTGTTGATCGGCACTATATACGAGCCAGGTGTGCAAGGTATTGTAGTGGATGCTATCAGTTTTGACTCCAACAATGGAATCATCTATTATGTGGGTGTTCCCAGCGATGGCCCTTTGGCTTTGTATTCCATACCTGTGCGTGAAGAAACCTTTTCATTCACCAAAACGGACTTGATCACTCAAACGCTTGGCAATGTCATCACTGGTTTGAATTACGACAATGTCAACGACAAATTATTTGCAACCAATAATACCTACGATGAAGATGGCACCTTTCAGGGAAGAGCAGTGATTGAATTAGACTACTTGACCGGCGAGATAGAAACCCTTGGAATATTGGAAGGTTTCCCGTATTTCTTAGGTGGTTCCTCACAGTTCGATCAAATCACAGGTACGTATTTGTTGGTGGGCATCAACACGGACAACGAACAATTGATGATTGCCTTCAACACCTACACCAACACTTACGAAACTGGCTTTGTGCCAAGTGCTTCTGAGATCGTATGCAACAATACCCTTTTTGCGCGCAGCAGCTACCAAGTGGCAGGAGTAGAGTCAAATACTGCATCGGATATCAAAGCTTATCCAAATCCTGTTGTTGGTCAATTGAACATCGAGTGGACCGCCAATGGCCCCGTTCAACTGGAAGTTATCAATACTTTAGGGGAGCTGGTTTTTTCTCAGAATACTGTGACGTTGAATAGAGCAACAATCGACATGACTGCTTTTGCTTCTGGTTGGTACACGATCAACTTAACTTCAAAGGATCAAGTGGTGTCCAAGAAGTTCGTGGTGCAATAATGAATTAGATTTTGCAAAGAGGCGATTTCTGCACAATTAATGCGTTTTAACCCATTGTGCGAATAACGTAATCATTTAATAGAACATATTAAGGCCCATTCGAAGACGATTAGATTCGTTTGAGAATGGGCCTTTTTGTAATCACCTCGTAACGCCATGAATCTTTGCTGACTTATGCTGTTGGCGGAAGCAAAAAGTTAGAAAAAGGCGTTTTTAATCTGATGATACTTGGAAAATACCTGACAGAAAATTAACCGGATGCAACCAAGGCCCAAGTCCATTGGTTTTCTATAGTCGGATGGTTATCGAAATGTATTTCTACCCCGTATATGGATATAGAATAACAAGTAATCTAAAACTACAATAAAGACATCGAGTTGAAAGGAAGGTTGTTGCTCATCGCGTTTTTTCTGCCTTTGGTTTGCTTAGCTAGGTTTGATCGTCCTTTTACCAACTATTCCTTGCTTACTGGACAACAATATCGGTTAGGGAAACGGCCAATGATGTCGTTGGAGTTCCAATTCGATCGGATGTGCAATAGGTGCAGACCTTTGAAAAACTACCTTGGGATAAGTGCGAATTATGCCTTCAACAACGCTTCCAGTGAGTTAGGTATAAAAGCAATGTGGAACTCAACGCGATACTTTTATGCTATAACGCGCACCACGACGTTGATTCCTTATTTATTTGCGCAGGGAAGTTATTTGCAAAAAGAAAATGAGTATCAGACGCACCTGGCCACAGATCAAAAAGGTCAATATGCTTTTCGGCCAGGTCTTGGTTTAACGACCAGTTTTTTTCCGACACGGGCAATAAACATTAGACCGTATTTGCAATGGGGTTATGACATCGCCATAAAAAATACACCACGTTTCACTCGTCCTTGGGTTTTAGAACTTAAGATCGGGATTGGTTTCAATCCTAAACGCTTGAAGGGTAGGTCAACCTATATTGACATGCTTAGGAACCTTAAGGATAATAGCCAATGTGATTGCTTTCGAAATTAATGTGATGGCAATATGCGATTCAATTAACTTGTTAGATCTAGCGCTGCCAAGCGCATAAGGCGAACATAGAGTAGAGTAATCATATGTGTTGTTTAGAATCGATACTCCATTTGAAGCCCTTATTCAATTCGATAGTAGCGCAACAGTTCTTGTTCTAGGGCAGCCTATCTCTGGCAATTCACGCTATCTTTGACCATGTGCTTGTGATTACCGTCGTGGTGCAATATTTGATGTTGTCACGCGCCTAGCGACAAGTTTATGGAGAGATGTAAGCTCCCTTTTAAGTCCATGCTTTCTAACACGATTCGAGATCAACAGGCAACGATATATACCATGAAAAAAATATTCTCTTTGCGCGAATCGTTGAAATCGTGTTCGCTGTTTTTATTGCTTTTTTCCAGTTTATTGCTGATTAATCATAGCTTGTATGCTCAGGGTTGGGATTGGCAAAATCCGCTGCCACAAGGCGTGAATCTATTCGGTGTGCATTTCCCCAATGATAGTATCGGATACACAGTTGGGATGGATGGTACCATTCTCAAAACGACAAACGGCGGTGAGGATTGGTCAGCCCAGTCCAGCGGTGTGGGTACCACCTTTGAATCGGTGTTTTTTCCACATCCAGATACGGGATATGCGGTGGGTTATGGCAACAATACGTTTCATAAAACCACGAATGGGGGAGGCGTTTGGGTTGAGGTCCCTGAGGCAGCTCAATCCTTAACGGATGTGTTTTTTCTCAATACCAATTTGGGATACGCAGTGGGCTCCAATGGATTTTCTGCAACCGTGGTCAAAACCACCAATGGCGGCGAAGATTGGGAAGTGCAACACACCGGTACAGTGACCTTTTACAACGCGGTGTATTTTGTCAACGATACCGTGGGTTGGATCTCCGGTGGCGGAGGTCGATTGCTCAAAACCACCAACGGTGGCCAAACATGGATCACGCAAACCAGCGGCACCAGTCAGACCATTGAATCCTTGTACTTTCATGATGAACTCAATGGCTATGGAGTGTCCTACGGTCGCATCATCAAAACCACCAATGGCGGCGCGACGTGGACAAGTACCACTATTTTTCAGGCTTTTGAATTGTACGATATTGAGTTTATCGATACGTCTAGAGGCATCGCCGTTGGTCGGTCGGGTATTGTATTGCGCACGGCAAATGGAGGCGCCTCGTGGAGTGTCATTCCGACGGGCACCGACATCAAGCTGCGTTCCGTTTCGTTCATGGATGCGTTGCATGGTGTGGCGGTGGGCGAAAGTGGCATTACGCTCCTCACCAGTGATTCCGGTTTGACGTGGGTGCCTTTTTCAACGAGCGCATATTATGAGGATTTAAACGATGCTCATTTTCCCGCTGATTGCACAGGGTTTTCTGTTGGCGATGGGGGGACGATTTTGAAAACCATCAATGGAGGAGCCACATGGGTGGCACAGAACAGTGGCTTTTCAACTCACCTTTTTGGTGTACATTTTACTTCGGAAGAAGTTGGGTATGTCGTGGGAAATACAGGACGAATTTCAAAAACTACGGATGGTGGAGTAACCTGGAATACACAAACAAGCGGCCTGACCGTTGATCTTAAAGATGTTGTTTTCACAAGTGCCGATACGGGTTTTGTTGTGGGCTCAGGCGGATACATTCTCAAGACCACTGACGGTGGAACCAATTGGAACCTGGTTACAAGCAATAACACCAATAACTTAACAGCAATTTATTTTGTGGATGAGAACCTTGGATTTATTGTAGGATCATCGGGTCGCGTGATGAAAACGATAGATGGCGGAACAACATGGAATATTCTCTTCAGTGGAACTACCCTGGATCTCAATTCAGTGTACTTTCCCACGCCTCAAATCGGCTATATCGCTGGTGTTTCGGGACACATTCGGAAGACTGTCAATGGAGGTACCAACTGGACGCAGCAAACCAATAATATTAATATTGCTCTTACATCAATTGCTTTTTTAAATGAGAACAATGGATATGTGGTGGGATACGATTACAATCGTTATGGCAAGATCTATCAGACGTCAAACGGTGGTACGACATGGAGTGTGGAAACCATTTCGTGGGACCATGATTTGAATGCAATCAAATATGCAGAC
>JBDKJN010000336.1:0-4464 GCA_039796595.1 Bacteroidota bacterium | reverse complement strand
GCCTTTTTAGCTTTACTCTGGTTCTTGCTCACGCGAGATCAATTTGCAACTGATGCAAAACGGAGCGATTTATATGCGCTCACCTTGTTCAGTCTCTGTGGTGCTGTGGTAATGGCCAGCTATAACAACCTCGTTACATTGTTTCTTGGTATCGAAATTCTTTCCATTCCTTTGTATGTACTCGCTGCCAGCGACAAGCGCAGTGTCCGCAGCAATGAAGCTGGATTCAAATATTTCTTCTTAGGTTCTTTGGCTTCGGCGATCCTCCTCTTTGGTATCGCTTTGGTGTATGGAGCTACCGGTAGTTTTGACCTGGCTACTATAACAGCAGCCTTAGGAAATCACTCGACCCTCATCACTATGGGTGGCTTGATGATGCTTGCCGGATTTGCTTTCAAAATTTCATCTGCGCCATTTCATATGTGGGCCCCCGATGTCTATCAAGGGTCACCAACTGTTTTCACCGCATTTATGTCTACGGTTGTTAAAGGTGCCGCTTTTGCGGGTATGTTCAAGTTGTTTGCGATCGCCTTCAACGATTTCACATCTACGCATCGCACCATTTTCGTAGCCATGATCGTTTTGACCTTGCTTTGGGCCAATATCGTAGGCATGCGTCAAACCAATATCAAAAGGCTACTGGCATTCTCGGGAATATCACATGCCGGGTTTATGTTGGCCTTTGTGATGTTAGGCAATGGTAGTGATCCCAAATGGCTTATCTATTACGTGCTTACTTATAGTATCGCCAGTATGATCTCTTTTGTTATCGTGAATTATGTAGAGTCATACCATATTGGAATGGAAGATCAAGAAGGCTTCAAAGGGTTGATGAAAAAGAACCCAACCCTAGCCGTTGCCATGATCATCTCTTTGCTGAGCATGGCTGGAATTCCACCGCTTAGTGGATTCATGGGTAAATACATCATCATAGGACAATGCATGCGTGCCGACTTGATCGGTTTGGCTATCATCATGATCCTGACTTCAGTCGTTGCCATGTATTATTATCTGCGTGTTATCATGTTGATGTTTACACCACTTGAAAATGCAGGCCGTATTATACCAGAACGCTCTCAAATATGGACCATTGGAATTTGTACCCTATTAATTGTCGTACTTTTCTTTGGAGCGAGTATCTTTGAAATAATACAATGGCAATAATGTTGGGTTATGAATAAATATAGACACTTCTTCTTTTTCGCACTGTTTACATCCCTGATCGTTTGGGGATGCAAAAAAGACAAACCAACTTGTGATGGTTCTGACCCGAATTATAACCAAAACATCAAGTCCATCATCAATGCCAATTGCGCTACAAGCGATTGCCATCCAAGTTATAATACTTATGACGGCCTCGAGTCCATTTTGGACAATGGTGATTTCAAAAAAGAAGTTCTAGAGGATCAAACCATGCCCAGAGGCAAAAACCTCAGCAACGACCAACTCAACTTGCTACAATGCTGGGTAGAGAATGGCTATAAAGAAGCACCATAGTTCTGGCCAAAATCCTGAGTCCAAATCATACATTTGGCGTAGTTTGCTGAAAAAGTGAAACTTAACCAAACTGTTGGCGTAGAAAAGTGAACAAAAACTCACACCTATGCCTAAACTTTACACCCTATCACTGTGCTTACTCGCGCTATTTTCTGCACAAGCACAAGAGCTGCAATGGGCAAGCTACATGGCCAGCTCCGGCACAATTCAGACCAATTACACAGCATTCTTAAGCGATGGTAGCACCATACATGCTGGTTACTTCACGGGCACTGCCGACTTAGATTCCGGCCCCGAAGAACATATTATTACTGCTTCAGGAAGCACTGATGCCTACATCCTTAAACGGAGTGTCAACGGTATCGTAGAATGGATTCATATTATCGGTGGCGCAACTGGTTTTGAGTCGATCGCAGGAATTAAAGTCGATGGCCAAGACAGAATTTATTGCGCTGGCCAATTCGAAGGAAGTTCTCAAATCCCTGGAATGGGTGTCCAATCTTCGCTTGGATATGAAGATATTTTTGTTTTAAAATTAGCGAGTTCTGGCGAGACTATTTGGTACGAATCCATCGGCAATCCTTCCTCAAACGTCGTGACAGATTTTACACTCGACAACCAAGGATCCATCGTACTGACCGGTTATTTCGCTGGCACCTTGGATTTCGATCCGCAAGAAACTTCCGATGAACTCACGAGCATAGGCTCATGGGACGTTTACGTTTTAAAATTGGATACAGAAGGCAACTACCAATGGGCAAATAAAATTGGCAGCTCAGAACTCGATCAAGCGTTCCAGATATGTACCACTCCTGAAGGTAAGATTGTTTCATCTTTCCGCTTAAATGGTACTTCAATCAACAATGCCAGCATAGAAGGCATGCCTATCGCTCAAGCACAATCGCTTTGCTTCATTCAACTTGAAAACGATGGAACTTTTGAATGGCTTCGTCAGATTCCTGATGTATACGCTAGTCAACTACACTTGAAAGCCCTTGAGTCAGATACACAGGGTAATATTATCCACGCCGGCGTATTCACCGGTTCAAGAGATTTCGACTATTCAGAAGGTGAATTTCTATTGACGGCTGTCACAGGATACTTCGATGGCTACGTGGCTAAAATCAATCCGCAAGGAAATCATGTCTGGGCGAAAAGCATTGGCGGTTACGAAGAAGATGTCATTCAAGCTATAGCTATCGACCAAATCGATCAGATTCACCTTACTGGATCTTTCATGAGCACTTCAATTGATCTTGCTCCAGGTGAAGCTGAACCACAAGTGATTACACGTCAAGGCTCGCAAGACTTTTATCAGTGGGCCATTGATGCAGACGGAAATTACCTTGAACACATGCATCTATCAAGCTCAGGAATGTCAAAAGGAACAGGCATCATGAGCAATCAATCCGATGAAATTCTTGTTGCATTGGTCTTCAATGGTGAAATGCAATTGAACGTTGAAGGCGAAACAATGACCATGAATCAAGCTTCTGGTTTTGCCTCTTTGGTTTTTAATCAATATCACTGCCAGCCAAATTCAGCGAACCTTGATGTACTTGCATGTGGCAGCTACACATCACCAAGTGGAGAATTCATCTGGAATACCAATGGCGATTACGTTGATGTTATTCCTAATGCAGGCGGTTGTGACTCTGTTATCATCGTACACTTGATGATTCAAGAAATTGAAGCAGTTATTCTGCAAGCAGACGAAGCACTTATGGCCAGCTATGATAACGCTGAATACAAATGGATTGACTGCGGCAACAACTTCCAATTCATCCCTGGTGCAACAGATCAATTCTATACACCGAGTGTAAATGGTACGTATGCAGTTCAAGTCACTGTAAATGGTTGTAGTGAAATTTCTGAATGCGTGGATTACTTCGTCGCTAGCACTGGAGAACCCATCATTCTTGACAAGTGGCACGTTTATCCCAATCCGAACAATGGAACCTTCACCATTCCGAAGACCGCAATTCGCGAGGCATATGAAATCCGTATTGTAGATGCGTATGGAAAGTTGATCCAACGTCAACGCGCAATTTCCAATAGCAATATTGAAGTTCAATTCGAAGCGCCTCCTGGCGTATATCATGTTCAACTATTGGACAAAAACAATGTGAGAAGCACACAAATTGTCAAATACTAATTCGAGTCTATTTCGAAAGCCGTTCTGGAAAGGACGGCTTTTTTTTGCTTGAATATTTGGTATTATCGATTCGAATTTAGTCTTCGACAAAGGAGAATTTTTCGCTTCGCGAATTTTTTAACCGCAGACTTGTGCTGAGTTCATCGAAGTAGACGCAGAAGCACATGAAGCAAATATGCAGAAAAGTCAGCAGGATATTATTCGATAATTGAAGCTCCAAAGGAGCGCCCTTTTGTTAGCGGCGTAAGCCGCGTTTTAATTGTCCAAGTCCCAGCGGGACGACCACAAAGAATTGCGTTAATAATATAGATTCCCGAAATTACCTCGTCGTTGGATTTTGACATCCTTGAGCATCGCTGATTTAATATTGAGTTGAGCTACATAGCTCTGACGTATACCGAACGGTACATAATTCAAAGAGAACTCCCAACAGTGTAAGTCGCAATGCAAGCCAACAGTTGTGGTTGTGAAATCACGCAGACCAAAGACTTTGTTATCCAAGTCAGACCAACGAACCTTTGACAAATCATATCCACTTTGCACGCTAAAGGCCAATACCTTTAAAAAAGTGAAATCACCGCCAAAGGTTATACCCTGTGTGATCTTTAGCGTATCCATTAATTCTACCTTATCGAAACGTTTTTCAATTCGAACATTATAATTGAAGTTGAACGTCCATGGCACAGAAAAGTCAATCAAGTCCCTTCTGTTTTGATCGATGACTTCCTGCTCCGAAGGCGTGGGCTCTGCATCGGCTCGTTCACCCTTGTTTTTGCGTTCGCTTTTGAATCGCATGCCCAATGCTAAATTCG
>JBDKJN010000335.1:0-7606 GCA_039796595.1 Bacteroidota bacterium | reverse complement strand
GCACCTGGTTGTGGTACGGGCACAAACGTCAACAAACCATTGGGTGGAGCAACAATGACATAGTTTCCATTGGCACTGGTAGCTCCAATAAAATTGCTTGCATTGTCCATAATTAATGGGTAGGGGATATCAATGTCATCAGCATCAAATGTTTGATTGCAATTGATATCATAATACACTTGACCGGATATGGTTGGGATGGCGCAAGCGATGGCCACATCGCCCACTTCAGCGCAATAGCCAGAATTCCCAGTAATGGTTACATCATTCGGAGCTGCATTGAGTTTATTGCAAATGACATCGATACTGCAGTAGCTAAGTTCAGGATTATCTATAATTCTCAAATCGTTGCCAATTGTCACCAAACTTGGGAAAGCGGATAAATCTTCAAGAAGGGTGCTGTGAAGCTTAAAGTTATTGGAAACGGTCGCAAGACTGTTAAAGTTGATATTGATTGGGGCAAGAACATTGGAGGAAGAAAGGTGGTCTCCATCTAATGTGAAGTTATTGCAACTAGTCAAGAGTGGTATATTGATGGTTGGATCCCAGTAGGAGCCCTGTGGATAATATATTTCGCCAAAATTAATGGAGAGGTTTGACACTGTATGTAGCATTGGAAAATTAAATGATTCCCACCCATCCAGCTGAAAATCTGCAGAAGAGCATTCTTGGAGCGCAGGCAAGGTGATCCAGTTGTATCCTGCTGAAATGATGTTACAATCAGATATGGTGTGTACGTTTATAAAAGAAACGAAGTCCTCTGTTCCGGTGTAATTGTAGTCTAACGTGGTAATTGTTTCCAGTGAATTCCCAATCTCTAGAACATTGAAATGAAAATAATCAAAGTAAATAAGCTCTATGGATTCGAGCGCATGAAAGCCTGAGAAATAGTCAATTTGTGTGTAAGAGGACAAAGGCGTATCGAAACTTAACGTATTTAGCTCAGTTAAATTGGGGAAAATATCTATTTCGGCACCCATTTCAATATCTATACAGATGTTAATGTGATCTGCCCATTGGAGTCCGTCAAAGCCTTCAAGATCTACTGTGCCGTAGAAATCGAAATTGGGGTCATAAAAGCCATAGTATTCTATGTTCAGATAGTCAATGTTTGTAATATTGGCACAAAAGGAATAATCCTTTAGCATAAACCCACTTAGGCTCCAAAGATCTGTTAGGTTGCTCAATCCACTCACATCCATATTGACATTGTAATCCAGGATGGTCAATGATTCGATGAATTCCACATTTGAAAAGGCATCGAGATTGGTTATTTCGTCACCACCATTTCCGTTGGTAATGGTCACATCTCCCAAATGGACGCAAGTTGGGTTGTCTAAAAAGAATTGATCCAATTCATCCTGCTGGGTGAAATTTAGAGGGTCGTCGCATTGTGAGAAACTGTTGGAGTAAAGCAAAGAGAGGATACCAATCAATGCAATGTTCAGTAATTGATTCAATCGACTGTTCATGTAGGTAGTTAATAATTTGGTTAAGGCCGTAAGCTCCCGAAAATTAAGTAAAAAACCAACAACTAATACACCACTACGTGTTTTTCTTGAAATGGCTTGAATTCCGCCTTGAGTCAGGGTATTTTGGCGTTTATGTAGCTGTAATAGGTGCCATATGGTCGAGTGTTGGCCAATGGTTGGACCAAAAACGGAAGGGGCAAAAGGAAAATTCGTCGACCAGACTGGTTGGTAATTCATCTGGTATGGTCAGGTTGTTGAAAGGCACTAAGTCATACGATTCTCCCATCGTGTTAATCAAACTCAAAAAATGAATCGATGTGAGATTGCTCAATGTACTCAAATCTGTTATTGGATATGGTGTTCCTTGTTGTCCCATTTCTATCCAAATGGAATCAACGGAGGTACAACCATGAATTCTTTTTTTGAACTAATCGAGATGCTATTAGGTGTTTATCTCGAATTTTTATTTTTCCATTTTATAGGATTTTGTTGAATGTACCGACTAATATTTCGGTAACTTATTTCATTGCGAATAATCATTTCATAATAATCCCTTTGCCAAATTTTGAAATTAAGTTCTTTTATTTTCTCATACAAATCATTAGTCGTGGTGAATTGCAATTCATTAGTCGTGGTGAATTGCAATTCACCACGACTAATGAATTGAGATACTGAATCCGGATGTTTAACATACATCTCCATTCCGCTATCCTCCTTCAATTCCTTTAATTCATAATAATCCTTTATTTTTTTGATCACCGATATTTTGATCCCCCGAACAATCGATCCGACGGCCATGGATGGAGATTGAAATACCCCAACATCTTCCAGTCGATTAGAGGGGGTGTGGATTTTATACCGAATTTCAATAATGCCGTGAATATGATCGGGCATTATGATAAAGTCATGAACCGCACAATTCTCGCGAACTACTTCTGTGTTCAGCCATTCTTGGTAGGCAATCACTCCGATAGGGTTAAGGTACATTTTTCCATGGATGACTTCACCAAAGAGTTGATGTCTGTCTTTGCAGTTTAAGGTGATGAAATAAAGACCTGCTTGGGCATAATCGTAACCTTTGAGACGGATGGAGCGGCGTGTAAGAAATATGTAGGGAGCTTTTTTTGTAGCGTTCATTGTAATCACATGATGTGTGGCAATTTCGGCTGGATCCACAGGCGTTTTTATCATCATAGGCAATGTGCTATGATAACATGCGCAGTTCATGATGAATAGTACCGATTAGCAAATCGCACCGTAGTGTGATGAAAAGGATTTTTGAAGATGGGTCATAGTGCTCTGGGAGAAAACAAGCACTAGAAAATCATGAAGGTCAGTTCGAAATTCACATGCAAGAATATTCATTGTACATGGAATTCAAAAGATTTTATCTATTCAATTTATGAATGAAGTATTCACATTTTTTATATCCCGTCGGGGTGAATTGCAATTCACCCCGACGGGATATAAAAATCAATTCACTGCAATTCACCACGACAGGATATAATAAATTAATATTCCCCCGCCGTCCACATGCGGTTATACAACTGGCTCAAGGCAGCATTGAATTCTTCTTTTCCCCAATCGGGTTGAACTTCTTCCGCTTTGTATTCACCGTTTTCTTGATACAGTCTCCAATAGAACGGGATCGTTTCATTCAATTCTGCTTTGGTGAAATCACCACGCCCCCACTTAACAATGTATATGCGAAGTTCTTCACCAACTTGTTCAACTACTGCCAAGTCTTGTGCAAACCAAGTGAGAATTTCTGCAGCTCTTCGATCACCCCATTGATCGAGAAGGTGCATATTGGTGGGGTAAGCATGCCAGATTACATTTGAACGCTCTTGCATCCAACTATATTCTGCGATATAGATGGTATCCCCTTGCTTGGCCATGCCTGCCCAGAGTATGTTGTTGAAGATCGACGGGGAGGTAGACAGGCTTTCATAGGCAATGCCTTGCCGCTCAAGTTCGGAGCTCAAGTGCTCATGCACGCGGTATTTGTTGAAGAAGGTAAAGCCCAAATACAAAATCGCCCATCCAACACCCATGTACGCCATTTTCATGCGAAGTGGTTTTTCACGACGTATGAAAAGACAAACCAAAAGGAAAAGCATAAAAGGCAATGTCCACAAGGGGTCTACAACCGCAATGTTATTGAATCCAATTTGGTGATTGGTGAATGGCAAGAGCAATTGTGTACCGTAAGTTGTGAAGCAGTCTAGAATAGTGTGGGTAAAGAATCCAAGGAACCAGAACCAATACCATTTTTGAAATGGAATATTTCTTTTAAAACCGCGATAGGTCATCCAAGCAAATGGCAGGGCCAACAAAATGTGTACGAACATGCTGTGACTATATCCACGATGCAGCACCATTGAAGCGAATGGATCTGTCGAACCGATGGTTAGAAATATATCTAAATCGGGAATAGTGCCGGCTATTGCTCCTAACAATTGAGCTTTATTGCCGATACGTTTGCCCAGCATGACTTCACCAACGGCTGCGCCCAGTACAATTTGCGAAAGAGAATCCACAGATAAAATATTTGATGCGAAGTAACAATGGATTCAACCAATCTTGGCAACAATTTGTGTGAAATGTGTCTTATTCGGGTTGAATGGTAAAATGGGATGGTAACGGAGTTTTCAGCTAGGATAATACCATGTTCTATTATTTTTGAAACATGAAAATATTACCTGCCATTTTTTGGTCTACAGTTGTTGCAGTTGTAACATTCGAAATGTCTTCGTGCACAACAAAACCGGAGCCTGTAGCTTTGTCGAATTATACCGAACGTTTTGAATCAGGTGTGCAAGATGGAGGTATTCGGAGAATAAAAATCGGCACCCCGAAAGACTCTTTTGAAGTGTGGACCAAACAAGTTGGGAACAATCCAAAACTTCGCGTTTTGCTGTTGACAGGTGGCCCTGGATGTACGCATGAATACTTTGAGTGTTTTGAGAGTTACTTTCCACAAAATGAAATCGAGTTCATCTATTACGATCAATTGGGGTGTGGTTTTAGCGACAATCCGAACGATACTTCAATGTGGGATTTGAATCGGTATGTCGATGAATTGGAACAAGTGCGCATCGCTTTGAAATTGGATAGCAGCAATTGTGTATTGCTTGGTCATTCATGGGGCGGCATACTAGCGATGGAATACGCCATGCACCACCAGGATAAACTCAAGGGCTTGGTCATCTCGAATATGATGAGCAGTTGTCCTGATTACGGGAAATACGCCGACGATGTGCTTGCATTGCAAATGGACTCTGCGATATTGGCGCAAATCAGAGCATTGGAAGCTGCAAATGATTTCTCAAATCCGCTCTATATGAAGTTGCTCAATGAACATTATTATCAGCAACACATTTGCAGAGTTCCTTTGAAACAATGGCCTGATCCCGTGAATCGATCTTTTGCAGGACTCAATAGTTCATTGTACGTCACGATGCAAGGGCCAAGTGAATTTGGCATCGCTGGCAAACTGACGCATTGGGACAGAAGTGGAGATATGAAAAATATTCACGTTCCATGTCTTACCATAGGTGCCCATCACGATACCATGGATCCAGCGCACATGAAATGGATGGCCGAACAAATGCCAAAAGGTTCACACTTGTATTGTCCGAACGGAAGCCACATGTCTTTCTATGACGACCAAACGGTGTATTTCGATGGATTGATGGGATGGTTGAAGAAACTGTAGTCGAATTATTTTGTGGTTAAGATACTTGTTGCAAAGTGTAGGCGCATAAGTGCATTCATAAAAGCAAATGCAAAACAAGTTTTTACAACCTTTGTGGATCGTTAATTGGCTTTGATAACTGGTGTCGACGCGATACGCATACCATTGGCATCAAACAAGACCAGTTCGTACAAAGATGGGGGCAATGCATCGAGATTCCAAGTGAATTCAACGTCGTACAAATTGGCATTCGTCCGCCATACAATGCGTCCGGTGATATCGACAAGTGCAGCTTGAGCGATTCCGGTTGCTGATGTTTTGACATGCAGAAGATTAGCAGTTGGGTTAGGAAAAACCTGAATTTTCACCAGTTCTTTCATTGTAATTTCATCCGTTCCGATAGTGGGCGGACACCCTGTATCGATCAACTCACCGCAGGCATCGGTTTTGACTACCCATGTTTTGTAGTAATAGACATCGCCTGCATGGGGATGATAATTGCCCACAAATGCAAAGCCACCATCGCTGGTGATCTCCAAATCGTAGGCTGTTGGTGTATCATACTCTTCAGGGGGTGCGAATTCTTTGTACCATTCTTCAATACCTTGTTCATTCGTTTTGACAAGAAATGCACGAGCATTAACATTAGGATCGGTCGTGCCATAATACAATATCGCATACCCCCCATCAGGAGTGCGTTCGAAGTCGGTAATGAGGCCGTAATAATAATCGTGATCAATAACCGGATATAAACTTACGGTCATGTCGTTGGCGTTGAGAGTGCCCACGATGGGGTGTGAGGCCAAGACTTCGCCCATGCCCGTGCTGTAAGATCCAAACACAAATTTAAAAGTCGAATCACTGATTTGCACTGGCCACGGCGAGCCTTCGCTGTAGGTGGGATTGCCCCATTTGACATGGTCCAAATATTCCCCTCGCTGGTGAACTTGATGGCGTAGCAGTCGTAGTCAAAACCGATTGAGCAAAATATCAGAATATCTTCATTGTTGAGTTGAAAGATAGCGCCATTTGGTCGAACGAAGAAACTGGATAAATCTTCTGTGATATTCAAGCTGAATTGATCAAATTGTCGCAACCAAATCTGATTACCGAGTGGGTCATGTTTAGTAATGAATAAATTGGCGTAGTCTTGTCCGGGCAAATCTGGGTCAAGATCATATGTAACACGACCTACAGAAATTACATCTCCACTTGCCTCAATGGTATTGTGATAGAGAATTGCAGATGTTGTATCACTGTTTAAACTTGCGATTTCCGTGCGCTGAATTTCCTCGAAATTGTTGTCATACCAAATAATCAAAGGGTTGAAATCATTTCCCGCCGACGCAACGTATCCGTTTTCAACACGGCTAATATTGTCTGAGTAATTCATATAAATGAATTCATCACCACTTTGAATGTTGGTAAGATTTAGCACTTGCCCTTGGTCATTCAATAGATAAGTATACCGCACTAAGTCATAGCCTTGTCCGTCATCATCAGGCGAAGGGGCGAGGCCATAGGTTAGAAGAGAGTCGTTTTTTAAAAAAAGGTATATACTTTCACCACTACCCATCTCCGGATAAGGTGGCAAATACCCTTGATTAAAATAAGTATACTGCCCAAACAGTAGATTGGGCAGTATACCTATGAATATGACGAGCTGTTTATGCATCAGTTTTTGATCACTGGTGTCGACGCGATACGCGTTCCATTAGCATCAAACAAGACCAGTTCGTACAAAGATAAGGGCAAGGCGCTCAAGTCAACGGCAAATTGCGTAGTTGTTGCAGAGGTGTTTTGCGTCAAAATTACACGTCCAGTGAGGTCTAAAACCTCAAGACGTGATACACCACCTAATGCATAATCCACGATCAACATATTTGGTGTTGGATTGGGGTAGGCTTTTAAAGGAGGTATTGGCACAGCGTGCTTGGATGTCGCGATTAAATCACTGCGGTAGCCACCTTCATCTTCCATGATCGGCTCTTCATACTTCAGACCGCCTTGAGCGATGAGCAAACCCAATGCTCTTGTGCTCACTCATGCGCTTGTGGTGATGTTAATACTAAAATTATTTTTAAGAAGGCTTAGAATTGACAGAGCACTAACTCGCTCTTCTCGCCGCTCTCCGTGTTTTTCGAACACTGCACTGCGTATTAGTCATGTCTCCTTTAGCGGCTTTTGATCGACGCATTTTCCAACGTTGTGCTTTTTTGTTGGTCTTGGAATGAGCCGCATAATCAAACCCTTTTGCCTTGGATTTCTTTTGCGCCATACTCTCGGTTGGAACAAAAAAACTGAAAAGGGCGATGATCAAAACGATGCGTTTCATGACTCTGTTTTTTTCGAAACGAAGGTATAAAGGATTTAGTATACGGTGGCTTCGGCTTCGCTCAGCCACCTCAATTTCGGCTTCGCTCAGCCACCTCTCGGC
>JBDKJN010000334.1:0-5138 GCA_039796595.1 Bacteroidota bacterium | reverse complement strand
TTGCCGTTTTAGCATAACCATATCCTGGTAAATCCACGAGATACCAAGCTTTTTTTGTTTCATTGATAATGAAATGGTTGATCGTTTGAGTTTTGCCGGGTTTGCCAGATGTCTTTGCCAGTTTGCGGCGTTGCACCAGCATATTGATCAAACTGCTTTTGCCCACATTGCTGCGCCCGATAAAAGCAAACTCGGGAAGAGGCTGCGCAGGACATTGCTCCACGGCAACGGATGATTTGACAAATTCAGCTGAGGTAATTGTGAGCATAGTTCGGATTATATTCCGTTGTCCTTCATCCAGCTGTCAAGTAGGGTGTTGAAAGTCTCCGGATGTTCCATCATAGGAGCATGGCCACATTGATCAATCCAGTACAAACTTGAATTGGTCAATAGCTGATGAAATTCCTCCGCCACCTCTGGAGGGGTAATCGTATCGTTTTTACCCCAGATCAAACATGTTTTCATTTTCATGTTGGGCAAATCGTTGGCCATGTTGTGACGTATAGCGCTTTTGGCCAATGCCAGAATACGAAGCACCCGATTGCGATCGTTGACCACGTCAAAACATTCATCCACCAATTCATCTGTGGCGTGTTTAGGGTCATAAAACGTGACCGCTACCTTTTGTTTGATAAATGACTTGTCCTCTCGACGTGGAAAACTTGAGCCAAAAGCATTTTCGTATAAACCACTACTTGCTGTGAGAATTAATGCGTTTACTCGCTCAGGATGTTCTTTGGAATACACCAAAGCGACATGGCCTCCAAGGCTATTGCCAAGCAGATTCACGGATTGATAGCCTTTGTACTGAATAAAGTCATGGAGAAAATGAGCCAGACTTTTGACCCCGGTAGTGAGGAGCGGCATGCTATAAAGAGGCAACATTGGAATGAGTACAGTGTGACTCTTTCTAAAATGCTCTACCACATCTCTAAAATTGCTCAATGCGCCAAAAAGTCCATGCAATAGGATGAGAGGTTGCCCTTGGCCCTCCTCAATGTATTTGAATTGGTTGTGTTCTTTAATTTCGTATTGCATAATCAAATCGGCTTCAAACCTTAAGCGAAGGTACTGAATTTTTTGATATCTAAGTTATAGAGCAAGCGCGGCCATGAGGTACTATTTGGATTGCACTTGTTCATTGATGATACTAAAAATGGTATCCGCAATTTTATCTGAAGCATTGGTTTGAGCCATTTTGGATATGTTTGCTGACAACTGCTGACATTTTTCATGGTCTTGAGCCAGTTGTAGCAAGGTATGGCCAAGTTGTTCTCGTGCATCGCGGTCGGCTACAAGTACAGCAGCTGTATTGTTTACCAGCGCCATGGCGTTTTTGGTTTGATGGTCTTCTGCTACATTAGGAGATGGAACCAGAATGCATGGTTTGCCAACGATGCACAACTCGGAAATACTCATGGCACCCGCTCTGGACACAATCAAATCGGCCACGCCATAAGCTAAGTCCATTTCTGCAATAAAGTCGAACACCCGTACATGAGGAAAGTTTGCAGCTGACTTTTGGGCTTGTGCAAAATAGGCTTTTCCTGTTTGCCAAATAATTTGTAAACCGGCATTTTGCCACGCTTCTAGGTTGCGTTCAACCGATTCATTGATCGTCCGGGCTCCAAGGCTGCCACCTATGACGAGAATTGTTTTACGTTGATGGTCCAAATTAAAATGAACTAACCCATGATCGCGTTTGCCCGAGGTTGACAACACCAATGGCCGAACGGGGTTACCGGTAAGTACGATTTTTTCAGCGGGAAAATATTTTTGCAAGCCATCGTAGGCTACACAGATGCGTATGGCTTTGCGGGCAAGAATTTTATTGGTTACACCAGGATAGGAGTTTTGTTCTTGTATTAGAGTAGGTATTCCCATCCAACCCGCCATTCGAAGCAATGGTCCACTTGCATAACCACCAACACCTATGGCTATATCGGGTTGGAATGAACCAATCACACTTCGGGCGCGCCACAGACTTTGTACGATGCGAAAAGGGACCATCAAATTTTTAAGCGTCAAACGACGCTGAATTCCAACAATGGGTAAACCGATGATTTTGTAACCAGCAGCTGGAACTTTTGTCATTTCCATTTTACCTTCTGCTCCAACAAAAAGCAATTCAACCGTGGGGTCAATGCGCTGCAATGTTTGAGCGATAGCTACTGCAGGAAAAATATGTCCACCAGTACCACCTCCACTTATGATTACACGAATAGGTTTATTGGAACTCATGATTGTGCGGGTTGGATGGAATTAAATGGCTGCGATTCAGGAGTCTCTGCAGCTGTTTCACCAATATTGTTTTCTTCACGTGTCAAAGAAAGGATTAGCCCAATACTCAAACATGTGAATAGCGTGCTGGTCCCGCCCATACTCACCAAGGGCAATGGTTGACCAGTAGTTGGAAATAAGCTAACAGCTACACCCATATTTACTATAGCTTGAATTGTCAGCATAAATGCAAGACCAATGGCGATGAGTTGACCGCTCATTTTGGGATTATTGCGCGACAATTTGATGCTGCGATAGAATAAAATCAAATACAAAAGAAGTAGACCAACTCCGCCTAAAATGCTTCCATATTCTTCGATAATGAAAGGATAAATCATATCGCTATATGGATGCGGCATGAAGTTGCGAGTACTACTGGTACCCGGTCCTTGTGGCAAAACGCCTCCTTCCCAAATAGCATATTGTGCCAAATCGGTTTGGTAATTTCCGTCGCTGTCGTTTTTGGCTTTGTTGAGGATACGATTTTTCCAAGTTTTGTATCGAGGCAACAGGTTGGGAGCCATTTCTCCAATTGCGATAATGATGAGAATGCCACCAAGTGCTCCCAGAATAAGTTTACTTAGATGTCTGAAAGGAACTCCGGTCAGAAACATCATGATGAAACATACAAATGCTAAAAGCGCCGCAGTAGAAAAATTGGCACGAAGGATCAATCCGCAAATAAGTAATATGGGCCATAGAATGGGCCAGACGCCATCACGGAAGGATTCGAAGTAGTCTCGTTTCAGGGCCAGCATGCGGGCTGTATGAATGATTAGCGCGATTTTGGCCATATCACTTGGCTGAAATGTTAGTCCGATAATTGGGATTTTAATCCAACGATCGGCGCTGTTGAGGTTTGCTCCAAAAAGCAGCGCATAAGCCAAAAGGCCTGCGCTAATAATCACAAGAATTTTAGATAAGCGGGTGATGTAATTGAGTTTGATTTTTTGAAGCCAATACATGAGGCCAAGCCCAAGGCTTATCATCACCACCTGTTTGATGAGGAAACGGGTATTGTTGCCATCAGCTTTGTAACCAAGTGTGCTGATGGCGCTGTATACGGCCAATATGCTTATGAAGCTCAGAAAGAGAGTTACGATCCAAATGACCCGATCTCCTTGCAGGCGTTCGATGATTTTTTGCATGTTGAATGAGGCTGGTTAAGGCCAATTACCTTCATTCAAAAATCTTGCTTTGACCGACTGGCACGAAGGAAATGTCTAAATGATTTCCACATTCCCGTGTGCAACGGAAGCCCTATTTCACCATTAGTTTTTGGCAATGGCGACCGGTGCTGGTTACGACCTCAATTTGGTACATACCAGCAGGCAATTGAGCGGCATCAATAAAAAGTTTACTGCGGTTCGGTGATAATTGACCCGAATGAATTGTTTGCACTCGTTTTCCCGTAACATCAGTCAAAAAGGCTTCAATATTTTGGGAAAGCGTTAACTGCAATTCTATGCATGTGATGGCTTGAGCAGGATTTGGGTAAACTCGGCTAATTATGGGGGCTTGAGCCAATTCTGTGGTGCTGATATCACCCAATACTTCAAAGCTCCAATGGCCTGCCGGAGCGGGCATTGGGCGCAGTTGGATTTTTCCGGAAACGCTTTCACCCATGAGATAATATTCGATAATTGTTCCAGCCGGATGTGCGGGAATCAATCCTTGCCATTGGTTGTTGCCCATATCGGTCAAAACAACCTCCGTATAAAACGACTGCTGAATCGTTTTCCAAAACAGTTTTGCCGACGCGATGCCAGTGCGATGGTTGAAATATCCGCTAACGACATAAGGATTTATTTGATCCGGAGTGTCTTGGAGTGGTTGATGAGATATGAGTAACGGATCTGCTACACCTACTGAATGCGTAATGCAGTGAATAGCACCGCTAAGACTGATGATCTGTTCATCTTGGTTGTCGCAGTCGATACCAACCAGATTGTATCCAGGGCAAATTTCTCCCCAGATTCTAAACGCTGTGGTATCAAATTCTTCGCGGTAGGTCGGGAAGATTATGGTGTTGTTAACGAATACTGCATTGGTATATGTTCTGTAGTAGCCTGGAGTGGGCTGACTGTCTGGATATAAACCAGATTGTGAATCGGGCATTGGGATGCGTACCACATGATATGGAGTACCGAAAACACTATTGTAATTATCGAGCACGTATTCAATGTTGGCATTGATTTGAGGGCCATCAGCTACACCATCAGGATATTCGCCAACTAGGAGAGTCTCTTCATCAATCAGTTTCATATGCATGTCGATGTGGTGAATTCCGTCATACGGAAGTGTTGGCATCTTAATAAATCTGTCAATACCCATAAAATCACTCATGATAGCGTCGATGTCTTCTTCGCTTTTTGCCGTTACATTATAATCATTGTTGAATGCATTTTCGTCCAGAATCAGTTCCGAAGCGAAGGCAGTTCCGAAGCCGTCACTCATAAAATTACCTCCGGTATTGACCAGATCAGTTGGAGCTTCGGTAGTGGTGTATAGAGGGATGTTGACTTCTTGAGCGATGTAATATGGCGAGTAGTCATCGTCAGGACGAGTTGGACGATTGTAAATCCAATCTACCAAAATCAGGCTGTCAACATCATTGATATACACCGGATTTCCGGCGTAGTCACGCATCCAGATGCTATCGAAATCTTCCTCCAGCAATGTGATGTTGTCCATGGCAATCGCTGGTCCACCTGCGTTGTTACTGGTGAGATAACTTTGGGTAGCTTGGGCGTCTTGCGTAAAAATGATCACACGTGTTTCTTGAACTGATGCAGCCACGATTTGTTTTAGAATACCGGGGAAGCCTGTCCAGGCTATAGTCAAAGCTTGAATTTCCT
>JBDKJN010000333.1:0-8020 GCA_039796595.1 Bacteroidota bacterium | reverse complement strand
CCTGATGGGTCATAGCCTCAATGTCATGGGAGGCGATGTTCATCTGTGGAAAACCAAACATAACATGGTTCACCACAACTTTACCAATGTAGTTGGTATGGATGACGATATCGATATTACCCCTGTAATGCGCATTTCTCCTCAGCAAGAAAAACGCGCTTACCACAAATATCAGCATCTCTACGCTTTCGTTTTGTATGCTACAAACTACTTCTTGTGGGTCTATTATTTCGACTACAAGAAGTACTTTTCTGGAAAAATCGGAGCAACAAAAATCAAAAAATACAGCTTCTGGCAACATTTCAGTTTCTGGTTCACCAAAGTCATTTACATGGTTGTATTTGTTGCTTTACCAATTTATATGGTTGGCATAGGGCCTATGCTTATCGGCTATACTGTAACCCTATTGGTGTGCGGCATAGTGATCGCTGTAGTGTTTCAATTGGCTCACGTGGTTGAAGAAACTACCTTTTACGACGATACAAAAAGCCGTCAATCCCTTGACAATGATTGGGCTGTTCAACAAATCAATACCACTAGCAATTTTGCCATGAATAATAAATTGGTTTCTTGGTTTACTGGTGGTCTTAATTTCCAGGTTGAACATCATTTGTTTCCACGTATTTCGCACATTCATTACCCTGAATTGAGTAAAATAGTGCAAGAAATGTGCGAACAGTTTGGCGTTCAATACAATGCACACCGTACGGTATTGCAAGCTGTTCGCTCGCATGTTGTTCACTTGAAGCACATGGGTAACTCGTAAATTTACGCCTCAGTTTACTTTTTCTAATCTTACTGACAATCCGATTACGCGCCCATAAAGCGCTATATCTTCGTGACCGCAATTGACCAATGGTACACGACTTATTATCTCAACTCAACGAGGCACAACGCGCAGCTGCAGCCCAAATCAACGGACCAATGATGGTGATCGCTGGCGCAGGTTCGGGCAAAACAAGAGTGCTCACTTTCCGTATCGCACATTTGATCCAAAATGGCGTAGACCCTTTCAATATTCTATCGCTCACCTTTACCAACAAGGCAGCAAAAGAAATGAAACATCGTATTGGTAGTTTGATTGGAGAAACGGACGCCAAGGATATTTGGATGGGTACCTTCCACTCCATTTTTGCGCGAATTCTGCGTATTGAATCCGAGTACATCAACTATCCGAGGAATTTTTCGATTTATGATACCGCCGATGCAAAAAACCTGGTTAAGGACATCATAAAGGAGTTAAATCTCGATGATAAAACCTACAAGCCCGGTATCGTATATAACAGGATTTCGAGTGCAAAGAATAATTTGATTTCTTCTCAGGACTACATCAACAACTCTGATTTGATGGCCGAGGATCGCATGAGTGGAAAACCCCGGTTGGGCGAAATTTTCGCGCAATACGATCTCAGATTATTCAAGGCAGGCGCTATGGATTTCGACGATTTACTTTTTAAAACAAATGTTCTCCTCCGTGATTTTCCCTCCATATTATTGAAGTATCAGGAGAAGTTTCAATACATCCTGGTAGATGAGTATCAAGACACCAACTTCGCTCAGTACCTGATTGTTAAACAACTCGCTGCTCGCCATGCGAATATCTGTGTGGTCGGTGATGATGCCCAAAGTATTTATGCCTTCCGTGGAGCCAATATCCAGAACATTCTCAATTTCCAGAAGGAATATGGAATCTATGACGAGTTCAGTATTTACAAGTTAGAACAGAATTACCGCAGCACAAAAACAATAGTCAACGCTGCAAACTCCATCATATCGAACAATAAAGAACAAATCAAAAAGGATGTTTGGACAGCGAACGATGTAGGAGATAAAATAAAGGTGCATAAGGCCGCCACGGACAACGACGAAGGTCAATTTGTGGCCAATCAAATCTATTACTTGAGGCAGCAACACGGCGCAACGCCATCCGAATTCGCCATTCTATATCGCACAAATGCCCAGAGCCGTGCTTTTGAGGAAGCGCTGCGCAAATTGAATGTTCCTTACCGAATCTATGGCGGCTTAAGTTTTTACCAACGCAAAGAGATCAAAGACTTGATTTCATACTTCCGTCTTGCCTGTAATCCGAACGATGAAGAAGCTCTAAAGCGAGTAATCAATTATCCCAAACGCGGCATCGGTGATACAACTGTTCAAAAAATCGTTGTTGGTGCAACTGAAAAAAACCTAGGCATTTGGGAAATGGTTGAGCGGAGTCCTGAGGTTGGGATCAATGGTGCGACCTGGAATAAAATTCAGGAGTTCATTACCCTGATCAAAAGCTTTAGGGTATCGTTAGATGTACGCAATGCGTATGACCTGGGGCATCAAATCGCCTCTGAAAGTGGACTTTTGAAAGAACTTTATAGCGACCGTACACCTGAAGGTGTAGCGCGTTATGAAAACATACAGGAATTGCTGAACGGTATGAAGGAATTCAGTGATCGCGTGGATGAAGCCAATCCTTTACAGATTCATACCCTCAGTGATTTTTTGATCGACGTAGCACTCTTGACAGATGCCGACCAAGATAAAGGTGAAGACAACGACAGAGTTAGTTTGATGACCATCCATGCCAGCAAAGGATTGGAGTTTCCGTATGTCAACATCGTTGGATTAGAAGAAAATCTTTTTCCTTCTCAATTGTCACTCAATTCACGGGAAGAAATGGAAGAGGAACGCCGACTATTTTATGTTGCGCTCACCCGAGCTGAGAAAAAAGCAACCCTCTCCTACGCATTAACGCGATATCGTTGGGGGCAATTGAGTCATTGTGAACCAAGCCGATTTATAGAAGAGATCGACGATCAATTTTTGGAGCTGCCAGAAGAGTCACCTCGACCAAGTTCTAATCGCTTTGATCAGGAACGATCGCATTTCTTTGGGGTCAACAATCGTTTTTCGCAAAAACCCTCCTCACCTCCGTCGCCACCACCAGTGCGCAACGAGCCACCACCAGCACCCTTCGCACCACCTCGTAATTTCAAAAAAGTTTCCACTTCAGGACCAACTGCGGTCAGTGGAGACTACTCAAGTGCAGACGAAATTCTGGTGGGTTCGGAAGTGATGCATGACAAATTCGGCAAGGGGAAGGTAATCGCATTGGACGGACAAGCACCCGATATAAAGGCTACGATTTTCTTTCCGAAAGAAGGTCAAAAACAACTGCTTTTACGTTTCGCTAAGCTCAAGGTCATTGGCTGATTTCGAGGTGTGTATCTTTAGAATTCCGATTTTCCACGGTCAGGCTCGATGGTGAAGGCAATACGTTGGTCCATGCCCTAATTTGGAGTCATAAAACGCGAATATTCTTCCCCAATCTCCCTTATCTTTGAGGGCCTTGAAACCGATTGAACAACATATTCAGAACCAGTGTCACAACAAGCAAAAGGGTCTTGCCCTGCTCTTGGATCCGGATAAGTGCACGGATGTTCAACGCCTGCATCAAACTTTACAAGTTGCTGAATCGGGAGGGGTAGATTATTTGTTTGTAGGAGGAAGTTTACTTTCTACAGATCAACTCGATCAGACGCTTAGTGGAATTCGCAAGCATTCGCAATTACCCGTCATTTTGTTTCCCGGAAGCGCTCTGCAAGTTTCAAATCAAGCAGACGCACTATTGATGTTGTCACTAATTTCAGGTCGCAATGCTGAACTGCTGATAGGTCAACAAGTACAAGCGGCTCCACGCATTCGTGCTTGCGGTCTCGAGACCCTACCCACAGGGTATATGCTCATAGATTGTGGCTCATCAACAACAGCATCGTACATCAGCCAAACGATGCCCATTCCAAATAACAAACCCGAAATAGCAGCAGTGACCGCGCTTGCGGGTGAAATGCTTGGATTGCGATTATTCTACCTCGACGGCGGCAGCGGTGCACGAGTTCCGGTCAACAAAAACCTCATAGCAGCGGTAAGAGCAATAACCAAATTGCCAATAATTGTTGGAGGTGGAATTCGCACCTTTGAAGATGCTCTACAGGCGTATGCTGCTGGAGCTGATATTATAGTCGTTGGAACAGCAGTTGAAGAGGACACGGATGTTCTTTTTGACCTTTGCAAAGCGAAAAAAGAAGTCTATCAAAACGCATAAATACTACACAACATGATCACCAGACCATTCAACCTACAAAAATGGATTGACGAAAACAGTGATTTACTAAAGCCGCCCGTAGGAAACAAAAACCTCTATAAAGAAAGCGGTGACTATTTGGTCATGATTGTGGGTGGCCCCAATGCCCGTAAAGATTACCATTTCAATGAATCGGAAGAATTATTCTATCAGATAAAAGGCGATATCGAAGTGGGTATTCAAGAAGATGGTCAAGCGGTGACGATAACCATTCGCGAAGGTGAAATGTTTTTATTGCCTGCCCACACACCTCATCAACCGCGTCGTGGCCCAGATACCGTAGGATTAGTCATTGAACGTAAGCGACGTGGAACCGGAATGATTGATGGTCTGCAGTGGTTCTGTGATAAATGCAATAACCAACTTCAAGATTATCGCTTTGAGTTGCATGATGTTGAGAAGGACTTCCTTCCAAAATTCAAAGAATTCTATAGCAGCGAAGATAAACGCACCTGCAAAAAATGTGGTCATGTCATGGAGGTTGATCCACGATTTGTTTAAACCTATTTTGATTTGCACTCCAATTTATTGCCTGATGCTATCCGGCATAAAAAAACTTATTCAACACACTAGAAAGCAACCCATTACAATTAATTCTGGTCTATTAATTACCAGTCCCCTAATCCAATGAAACAATCTTTACTATCTGCTCTTTGTGCTTTTTTTATATGCTTATTGAACATTCATGCTCAAGCCCAATGCGAGGGAGGCCTACTACCTGCAACTTTTGAATTTACCACTTGTTGTGTAGCAGAAGTCACGAACTCCGTCAACTATGTCATTTACAATGAAACAGAAGAAGTTGAAGCACAAGGTGTAATTTCACTAAATGGAGCTCCAGGCATCATTCAATATGACCTTTGTTTGCCAGAAGGTTGCTATTATACCACCTTCAGTTATACCGCTGGATTTGGTACTTCGCAGCATTTGGAATCCTTTGAAGTCGTAGGTGAAAACACATCTAGTTTCAATATTTTTCAGACAACTCAAAACATACCATTCTCATTTGGCTTCTGTGTAGTCAACGAGGCGATTGCATGTCAAGCTGCTTTCACACCGACGATTTTAGCCAACGGAGTTCTTAGCGTGAATAATACCAGCACACCTTCCACAGGTTATACAAGCCTGTATGGCTGGGACTACGGCAATGGAAGCAACGTGCAAGGTTTTGACCCGGATTATACGTATTCCGAAAACGGCATTTACGAAGTCTGTCTTTTTCAAGCATTGTATGATGGTGATATTCCCGTATGCTTTTCCGATACCTGTGTAACTATCGAAATGACCACTGTCCCAGACAATAGCGGATGTCCGACGGAAATTATTCTTACGGAAGGAGAAATTTGCGGACACTATGTACTTAGTCACAACGGTGAACTACCCGGATCCAACTATTGGTTTGTTGATGATGCATTAGAAGGCACGACCTCTGATCTGAATATCTCATTCAATGTTTCTGGTGAACATCAGATTTGTTTGGCGCATGCAAGCGCTACATGCGAAAGCTCTGCAACAGTTTGTATTACACTGGAAGTCCCAGACTGCTCGAACAGCAATTGCCCAGAGAATATCAGCTTCGAAGAAGTGGAATGTCACACCTACACCTTCAGTGTAGACAACATGGGTGCTTACGGCAACATGGTCTGGACATTTGGAGACGGAACAACATCGGCTGGTCAAAACAATGTAACCCACACCTTCGATTCATTAGGTGTTTATGAAGTTTGTATTGAAGCTTGGAATTCCTATTGTCAAGACGGAATAACACTGTGTACAACGGTAGAAGTCGCACCTTGTGGAGGTACAGAGGAGGACCAGTGCAACGGCAATTTATACTTTACCTACGAATCGGAATGTGGACATGTTCATTTTGAAGGAGGCCAGAATTTAGGAAATCAACCCGTTTATTGGAATTTTGGTGATGGTCCCGGAATAACCACCTCAACCGTTGTTGCTGATCATTATTATGAAACGCCGGGTATGTACACCGTTACCGCTCTAGTCAGCACTGACGGATGCCCAAACAACATTACTCTTTATACCATCGTAAACATTGAAGACTGTTTTGTAAACATCGAATGTCCTACGTCCATGTTTACGGGGGTTACAAATGACTGTTCAGAATGGGCATTCGAAATAGGCAGTGCTACACCCGGTGAAGCGGTGATCTGGTCATATGGCGATGAAACAACCATCGAAGGTGGCCACTACAGCACACACGCTTACGAAAATCCAGGAGAATATCTGGTTTGCGCGCAGTACAGTTCAGACAACTGCCCTGAAGGAGTAGAGCTTTGTGAAACTGTCGTAGTGGATTGTCAAGAACCATGCACCTTATCCATTGAACAAATACCGACGGCTTGTGGGGTGGTAATTATGCAAGCCAATACCAACAATAACTCAGCAGAAATTCACTGGTCCATTAATGGAGTAGCCAGTCAAACCATAGGACAATACATAACCTTTGCATTGACTGATGCCACTTATACCATATGCGCATGGTATAACAATGAAGACTGTGGAGAAATATCAGCTTGCAGCGAAATTGTAGTCAATAATTGCAATGAATGCACCGAACTATCCTTCGGTTTTGACAGTTTCATCGGAGATGGTGGCACCAGCTTTCTTGCCTGGTCTATTCAAAACATAGACAATAACCAATACGTTCAAACAGGAATGGCCCAATTCAGTATGAATGACCCTTACTACGACGAAGTCACCTGCCTAGAAGACGGTTGCTATTTGCTTACCGCAACCACCAACTCGCCGTTTGACTTCAACGCTGTCACCGCATTCATTGGCCCTCAAGCAGAAACCATCAGTATCGATGCGTTTAGTTTGCAAGGTGATTATGGATATGAAATATTGTTCAGTTTAAATGGCGACTGTAGCGTGGATTGCGATATGGTTGGCTTCAACTACACATCCTATCCAAGTTACGGCGGTATGGCAGCAGTAGAATGGACGCTTCGTAATAGCGCAAATGAACTTGTTGCCTCGGACGGTAACAATTTTGAAAATTATGAAGTTGCCGAATATTTCAGTGATTGTTTGCCAGAAGATTGTTACACCCTTGTATTCATGGGCAATCAGTCCTTTGAAAACAATGCTTATTTCAGTGAAATGATTTCAGGCTTCTGGACTGTACAAGAAACAGCTTATGGCATGAGCGGCAATTTGCACACCTTGGAAATTACCCTTAACCTAAATAGCAATTGCGAAAATGTGGCCTGTGAACTGGAATTGACATCAATTGAAGTAGAAACTGGAGTTTTCGAATTCACCGCAATCGGAACGCCCGAGGTTTATCCTATGTTCTGGAATTTTGGTGATGGACAAAGTCTAGAAGCAACCTGGGTAACCATGCATTCCTATCCAGAACCAGGCGAATACGAGATTTGTGCACATATTCAAACCGATGTTTGTGGTATCCTCGAAGCATGCACGACCATAGTTGTTGAAGGAGATACACCATGTGACTATTCAATTTGGACAGGCCCTGGTCAGGAATGTGGCGATGTCATTTTCGAAATCCCTGGTGGTGCTGCACTAGGCCCTGTTGTCTGGATTTTTGGTAATGAAATCATCACGGACAATCAGTCGATCATGCATCATTTTGACCTGCCAGGTAGCTATTTGGTTTATGCCACAGCTTCAAGCAACGACTGTCCAAACGTTGAACTAGTCGTTGAGGTTATAGTTCCAGAGTGCAATGATTGTACCCCCGTATCATTGGTTCTAATAAGCGATGTCAACATGGAAAGTACCAATTGTGTGGCTGTGAATTTGACCAATGAAGAAACCAATGAGACCACGGTTGAAATGTTTGAGTTCTCAGAAAACATAATGACACATGAATGGAATGCGTGTCTTACTGATGGCTGT
>JBDKJN010000332.1:0-3665 GCA_039796595.1 Bacteroidota bacterium | reverse complement strand
AAAAATTTATCAGGTTCTTTATCTACTTCAAAAATAGCAGCTAACGGCGTTACTCAATTGAGGATTTGCTAGAACGAGTGCTGCTGTTAGAGGCATCCAAAATTTTCACATTCACAAAATCATCATAAACATCCACACTGATCAGTGGGTTGCCAAAAATGATTTGCTTTAAAGATTCTTTAGGTGCTGTTCCCTTGCCTAAACGTTTTTCGAGAGCGGCACGATTATCCTTATCATGGAAGTAACAATCGTTGGTATCCTCGGGATCACGTTTATCAAATTGGTGATAATTGGCACGATCTTGACGAATAATCGCCGCTGCGATTGCGGTCGAAACCGTTGTACCGTTGGTCAAATATCCACCGCTACTATTACGTTTGTCTTGCTCACTGATTCTTGCGGTATAGTTACACAGAAAATCAGCCTGTGCAGCTCCTGCAAATAAACTCAAAGCAATCCATGCTAAAAAATGATGGCGCATAAAAATTCCTAATGGCTTGAACACAAAGGATGAGTTAATTCAGGACGATATTCAAAGTGCATAACATCATAGTGATGCCATTTGCCACCCCAAATGAAACCATGCATCTCAAAAATCGTCACAATACGTTGTAGTATTGTATCTCTTAGCACAGCACTTGGGTAGGGACAGACAGTTCCCACGCGGCAGCCAGACCATTGCCAATATTTATATAATGGATTGGGTAATTTAAAATCAATTGCAATCCCAAAGCTGTGATTGCTTTTACGATTTGTACCATGAATATTACGCCAATTGAATGTGCCGACCGTTTGACGTACATAAGCAGCTAAATCAGGTTGAGCAGAAATTTTTTGCCCAACTAAAGCCAAGGCATTGGCTGCGCCATTGGTTTGGGAAAAACTAACATATGTCTCCGCAGGTGACCAATAGACGCGTGTGAGTTGATGACGCACCTCACTTTCAGATTCACCATACATTTTTTCAAAAAATGCTTCATGTCGGACACGTCCAGGGTCTGCATTAAATGCAGGTGGGGTAGAGAGCTTTCCCATTGGATAGGGCATACTCATTTGGTCTTTTAGATCAGCCTCTTCCAGCAACTCTTCAAATGAGCGTGGAGTCACACCATCATCATAGCTCATACGCGTTCCGTCACGCCAAATGAGGATATTGCTTTGAATATCAGTTTGTGATGATAAAGTCTGTGGATAGGCTTCGACTAAACAACGTAGCCCATGAACGTTCGCAAAAGAGGGTTTTGACAAGCCTAAGATACAAATGAGGACAATAATTAAAGTAGCCGCTCTCGTCAGCAAGCTAGAAAAAAAGGGCATAAGCAGGATAGATCAGGCGGGTAAAACAAATATGAACTTTGTAAACAAAGTCGTGTAGAATGGTGCCGAGGAAAGGACTTGAACCTTCACGGAGTTTCCCCCACTAACACCTGAAGCTAGCGCGTCTACCAATTTCGCCACCTCGGCACACCTAGAGCCAAATATACTAACGAACGAGTATCATATTGTCAATGAAAAAATCGAAAAAAACTGTTTCTCACACTGATCCTTTTCAGCACCGTGAGGCGGAAAAGTATTCACGACCTATCGCCAGTCGAGAATACATTATGGAAATACTCTTGCACATAGGCACGCCATTGCGTATGAACCAAATTGCGGAGTGTTTGAAGCTTTCTGAAGAATCTGATTTGGAGGCTTTACGTCGTCGTTTGCGCGCCATGGAACGCGATGCTCAACTCGTAAGAAATCGCAAGGGTGAATACGGTCTGGCGAAAAAAATGGACTTGGTTTGTGGTCGTGTAATTGGTCATCCTGACGGGTATGGTTTTCTTGTCCCAGAAGACAGCAGTCCTGATGTCTTTATGACAGAAAAGCAAATGCGCTGCCTCATTCATGGTGATCGCGTTTTGGTCAGTATTGGCGGTATTGATCACCGTGGTCGGCGTGAGGGCATAGTCACTGAAATTTTAGAGCGTAACACACAGGAAGTGGTGGGACGCTATATTCAGCAAAGCAAGCATGTGGGTTGTGTACAACCCCATAATCGCCGTATTAACCACAGCATTCTGATTCCAAAAGAGGAACAACGCGGTGTGGCAGACGGTCAGATCGTTGTTGTGCGTTTGCTAGAACAACCGACTTCTCATCAACCACCGATTGGACAAATTATCGAAATTTTGGGTGAGCAACATGCACCAGGTATGGAGATCGATATTGCCATCCGTGCTCATAACTTGCCACAAACATGGTCACCTGAATTACTGAAAGAGATTGCACATCTGAAACCGACAGTGCCGACGAAGGCATTTAAGCATCGTGTCGATTTGCGAACAGTACCATTGGTGACAATTGACGGTGAAGATTCCCGTGATTTTGATGATGCGGTTTATTGCGAGCCACGTGGTAAAGGGTGGAAATTATTGGTCGCAATCGCTGATGTCTCTTCTTATGTTAAACCCGATACTGAATTGGATCGGGAAGCACAGAAGCGGGGAACGTCCGTTTATTTCCCAAATCGTGTCATTCCCATGCTACCTGAAATTTTATCGAATGGTTTATGTTCTTTAAATCCTCATGTAGAACGTTTGTGCATGGTGGCTGAGTTATGGATCGATATGTATGGTCGTACACGCCGTGCCGATTTTTATGAAGCAGTGATGCGTTCTGCGGCACGTTTAACATATACACAAGTCGCTAGGGTTATTGAAGGTCATCCAGATGAGTTTCCTCATCCTGAATTGTTGCCACACATTGAAAATTTGAATCAATTGTATCAACGGCTTGCAAAACGTCGTCGTAAACGTGGCGCAATCGACTTTGAAACCACTGAAACACGTATTCAATTTGACGCGCAGCAAAAGATCGAAAAAATTGTTCCTGTGGTGCGTAATGACGCACATCGTTTGATTGAAGAAATGATGCTGGCGGCAAATGTGGCTGCAGCCGAGTGGTTGGAAAAATGGGAATTGCCATTCTTATACCGTGTACATGAGGGGGCTACACCAGAAAAATTAACGGAGTTACGTCGTTTTCTCAGTGAGTTGGGACTAGATTTAGGTGGAGGAGATGAACCAACAGCATTGCATTATGCAAAATTGATTGATCAAATCAAAACACGTCCCGATGCACGTTTGATTCAAACAGTATTATTACGCAGTATGCGCATGGCGTTCTATTCACCTGATAATCAAGGACATTTTGGTTTAGCCTATCCAGCATACACACATTTTACCTCCCCTATCCGACGTTATCCCGACTTGATGGTACATCGTGCTATTCGACACCGACTAAAAGAGATGAGTCTCCACAAATATCCTTATGCAGAACCCAGCGTATTGCAGCATTTAGGTGAACAATGCTCAACAACCGAACGGCGAGCAGATGAGGCAACGCGAGATGCGATTGGTTGGCTAAAATGCGAATACATTCAGAATAAAGTCGGTGAAGTGTATGAAGGCACAATTTCCGCAGTGACCTCATTTGGCTTATTTGTCGAACTAGACGGTATTTTTGTAGAAGGTTTAATCCACGTTACTGCGCTGCAAAATGATTACTATCATTTCGATCCTGCACACCATCGTTTGAGAGGAGAGCGCACAGGTAAAACGTATCGCTTATTTGACCGTTTAAAAGTCCGTGTTGTACGTGTCAATTTGGAAGAAAAGAAA
>JBDKJN010000331.1:0-3660 GCA_039796595.1 Bacteroidota bacterium | reverse complement strand
ATCAGACACAATAGGGTAAGGAGCGCCATGTGATAATAGAATTTGTTCATAGCCCGTTGTTTTCTTTCATTGACTCGTGGACAATAGTCAGCTGCTAAGAATGTTCTTTAGTTTTTAATACCAATAGCCATCATAATAGAGACCAAAATTCAATGATGTTAAAGCTTGATCAATTAGTCCTCGTTACATTGAATATATTTCAGTTGTACCCGATAATAAATGGAAGTCTAACACCGTTTTTACTCAACCTCTAACCTCAAACTTCCTAACCTTGAATGAAACCTAAAATAAGATTGAAACTTTAAACTAAATGTCCACGCCCAACTGCTCGCGAATGATTTTTAAGACTTTACTCATGCGTTTTTCAATGGCCTTCACACTCAAACCCAAGCGATCTGCAATTTCCTGATAGGTTAAGTCCTCCAGGCGATTCATCAAAAACACTTCGCGTCCGCCTTCTGGTAAGGAAGCGATTACGGCTTGCAATCGTTCTTCATATTGGGCCATCTCAGCAATTTTCTCCGGTGTGTCCGAATCCAAATGCGTGCTTTTTGTTTTCTGAAATTTATACAACAACTGCTGACGCTTCTGCTGATTGATCGTCGTGTTTTGGGCTATGGTATATAAATAACTCTTCACCGTTTTGCGATCGATTCGATCTCGCACCTCCCACAATTTCACAAAAGTATCCTGCGCGATATCATCGGCCATGTCCTTGTCTCCACAACGGAAATACACAAAGTTGCGGATCGTCTTGTAATACTGCCTAAAGAGCGCATCGAATTCGGCTCGTGTGAGCTCTTCGTAAGAAGCGTTGGATTTGAACGGATTAGAAAACACAGGCGATATATTGGTCTCTTCAGATTTGCAATGTTATGAAACATTTGTTTTAGTTCGGAGGTTGCATCGCTCACTTTTCTGAGTTTTCTGCGCTGCTGTTAGCTGTACATTTGCAGCGTTGCATTCCCCCCCAAGCAACGCAAAAAATTCGTATGTCTACTCAAGATTCCAATACTACTAACGAAAAAATCAAAGTCAGTAAGGAAGGTTTTCGCCGCGCCATGGGCGTCTTTCGTTACCTGGCACCGTACAAATACCTCTTTATCTTTGGGTTGTTGCTGATCGTTGTATCGGGATTGCTCATGATTGTCATCACTGCAATTCTGGGCCAACTCGCTGGGGCTGAAACCATGGCCAATATGCCGGGCAGCAGCATGACATCTCTGGTAGCTTCATATTTACCTGATAATTTGCCCATGCAATCAACGGGTAAAGTCCTGGGCATACTCGCTGTGATGCTTATTATTCAAGGGTTTTTCTCTTTTGTCCGCGTATATATTTTCTCCTACGTTATCGAAAATGCCATGGAGGCCCTTCGACGTGACGTCTATCGCACCATCATCAGTATGCCCATGCAGTTTTTCCATGAGCGCCGCGTTGGTGATCTCAGCAGTCGACTATCGAGTGATATCACTACCATACAAGAAACCTTAAACATTACGCTTGCGGAATTCATTCGGCAAACAGTGATCATCGTCGTGGGTTTGATCGCCCTTGTTTCTTTTAGCTATAAACTCACATTGATGATGCTGGCCACCTTACCTGTCATCATAATCATCATGGTGCTTTTTGGTCGTTATATCCGCAAACTGGGCAAACTCACGCAAGACAAAGTTGCTGAAAGTAGCGTTATCGTTAATGAATCGCTCACAGGGATTGTCAACGTGAAAAGCTTCGCCAATGAGGCTTTCGAGATCATGCGCTACGCAGGTGGTATTCGAACGATCAAACAAGTTGCCTTAAAAAGCGCCGTTTGGAGAGGCATGTTCGGAACCTTTATCATCATCTTCCTTTTTGGTGCTCTTGGTGCTATCATGGGTTATGGTGCCTATCTACGCTCTATCGGCGAATTGCCCGAAGTACTTGTATCTTTTGTATTGATCACCGGTCTAGTTGCAGGATCCATTGGTGGATTGGCCGCTCAAATGGGCACTATTCAACGTAGTATCGGCATCATTGAAGGGGTAATGGATATTTTGGCAGGTCAACCTGAAAAAATTCAAACCTCCAAACATGCTGATCCTGCCGATTTGAGTGGTGCGGTCTCGATTCGCGACGTGCACTTTCACTATCCATCCCGCAGTGATGTTCAAGTTTTGCAAGGTGTGAGTTTCGACATCCAGCCCGGCCATCAGGTAGCTTTGGTAGGTGCTTCAGGCTCTGGTAAGAGCACATTGGCAGCGTTGTTACTTCAGTTCTACCATCCTCAATCTGGCGGCATTTTCTTTGACGAAAAACCTGCATCGACTTTTGAACTTGATGCGCTTCGTTCTGCCATGGCATATGTACCGCAAGAAGTGATCCTCTTTGGAGGCAGCATTCGTGACAATATTGCTTATGGTAAACCCGATGCGACCGATGCCGAAATCGAATCTGCTGCTCAAAAGGCCAATGCGCTCGCATTTATTCAAGGTTTTCCCGAAGGCATGAATACACTGGTCGGCGATCGCGGCATTCAACTCAGTGGAGGACAACGCCAGCGTATTGCCATTGCTCGCGCTGTATTGCGCAATCCTCGGATTTTATTGCTTGATGAAGCCACGAGTTCATTGGACAATGAAAGCGAAAAGCTGGTGCAAGAGGCTTTGGATGAATTGATGAAAGGCCGCACAAGTCTAGTGATTGCTCATCGCCTTTCGACCATTCGCAACGCCAACCGCATTGTGGTTCTTGAACATGGTATGGTGACCGACACGGGCACGCATAGCGAGCTATTGGCGCGAGAAAATGGACTTTATCGTAAACTTGTCGAATTGAGCAGGACCGAGGAATAATCTGAATTTGCGCGAAGATTCAAGCTTCAAATTCAGCGGGAAATCTTGTTTTGTTTATAGCCTGTTTTGGGTATTTGCTTTCTTATTTGTACTATTGTAAACATAACTCTCTACAATTGAATCAATGAAAAAATTCGTCCTATTCCTACTGCTCGCGCTTCCCGTTTTAGGCTTTAGTCAGCGCCAACGCTTTGACACCACTTATGTCAAAATTCAATCTGAACAACTGATTTCCAGTAAATACTTTAAATCAGGTGCGGCCTGTACCTTTGTGGTAGTCGAAAATGTTTATCAAGGCGACAGTATTATTATTGACAAAGGAGCTCGCGTTCATGGCACGGTGACACTCGTACATAAAGCCAAGGCGCTCGGGGAACCAGGGTTAATCGAGGTCACACCCACCTACGTCGAAGGGGTGACACAAGACTATGAGCTGGCAGGGCCTGTTCTGTTTAGCGAAGGAAATTCTCGCAAAGTGCAAGCTTGTTTACTCGGAGCCCTTATAAGTCCATTATTCCTTTTACTACCAGGTCAACAGGCCCAAATTTACCCAACTACAATCGTAGAAGTCGCCTTGCTGACCAAGCGTCCATAGTAAATTAGGTTATCTGATCGTTATCCCTTTACTTTGCATGAGGGTTCGAGCGGTATGCCCTGTTGTTATCCGCTAAGGCTTAACCACTTCATCGGCAGCCTCGGCCGTTGTACAACCACCTTACCGCAACTAACTAGTTATGAAAAAGAAGGCTTTGATCACCGGTATTACCGGTCAGGATGGCGCATATCTCGCCGAATTATTATTGTCGAAAGGCTATGAAGTGCATGG
>JBDKJN010000330.1:0-7092 GCA_039796595.1 Bacteroidota bacterium | reverse complement strand
ATTTTATTGGTCGGCTAATTCTTACCGTCGCCATCGGAATACACATTGCGTTTGGCCCCTTCCACTCTTTTGCAAGACTGCTCCCAATTGCTTTATGCTTCTACGTTGTTGTAGCTCTGATTAAATTGTTCGGGAATAAAAACGAAAAATCCGAATCACAAAACGATCCTGAAGATTATTGAACACTTTTGCGCAAACGAATTTCAGTTCTTCTGTTGATACTGTGCTCTGGCTCTGTACAGGTCGATTCATCACCACAGTCTACGATCAACTGGGTTTCTCCCATACCATGTGCTGCCAATCGGTTGCGATTGATGCCCTTGCCTATCAAATAATCAATGGCAGATTGCGCCCGAATATTGGATAACCGTTGATTGTAAACTTCACTGCCCCGTGAATCCGTGTGTGAATAAAGGTCAACTGAAAAATCAGGATTCTTACTCATCAAAACATGCAACTGATTCAATTGACGTTGAGCCTCAGGTGTTAATTCAGAACTTTTATAGCCGTAATAGATTCTATTGATAACAAAAATATCCTTCGGAGATACATAAATCATTTGATCAAACTCATTGCGCAGTGCAATAGCTTCATCTGGATTTACGCGATGGTAAGTGGCTTCCGCTTTCAAAACAGGCAACACGATCTTTTGACCTTTGTCGGTGAGCAAAATTTGACGAGCCTTACTCTCCTCTGCCAATACAAAATTGTACGACAACTGAGGTTCCATATCCGTAAACTTGAACTTACCGTTGGCATTGGTGTAGGCAATTGCCACTGGTGTTCCGTTTTCATCAAGAATCATAATAGGCTCGCCCTGTCCTACATCCCCCGGTGTCTCTTCATACAGTTGACCTTCAAGATCAATGGTGAGAAGACTTGTGTCCTCAAATTCCCATAATGCCACTTCCTTATGCTGGAATGGCAACAACTCCATCTCTAACATCCCATCCTGGTTGAATCGAAATACCCGAATAATATTGCCGTTTTGGTCTTCTATTTGAAGCACACAATTCGGCCATTTCGAGCGCTCTACTCCAGACAACTGCACCTTGTACGGTTGATTCATTCGAATTGGTTCGATGCTTAATAAACCTTGTGTCTTCGATAATGTTGTATGAACAATTTCGCCGCTTACGTTTTTAAACACCAACGTAGCTCCTTCTATTGCCTCCTTTTGAAACAAAACTCTTGCAACTAAACGATGCTCTTCAACTGGTGTTTTCGGCGACTGCAAAACATAAATATCATCTCCGCCGATTCCGCCCGGTCTGTTGCTTGTGATTAAACACTTGTCTGATGATACAAAAACCAACGTCATATCATCACTCACACTATTGAACGGAACAGGCATTGCTGTGCTGCTTTGCCATTGAAACTTGCGTAGCGACTTGTACAAATCGAAGCCTCCCATGCCGCCTGGCTGATTGCTTGCATAATAAATATCTTCTTTGTAAACAGAAGGAAAAACTTCATTGGATGTTGTATTGACACCATTCCCTAAATTCAATGGTTCTGTCCAAACTCCATCACGGAGGTAGGTAAGCCATATATCCAAGCCTCCCTGTCCCCCTTGGCGATTACTTGAAAACACCAACATTCCTTGTGACTCATCAAAATATGGATGGGCGTAATCAGCTTTATTATCACAAAATGGCAGCAATTCGGGATCGGACCAGCCCTTTGGCTGTTTTTTTATTGCATATAATTTTATGAAACCACCCTTGGCCTTGCCATAATTCACCGTACTACAGAAGTACAAGGTTGAATCTTTGACGCTATATGAACCTGGGCCTTCATCCTTATTGATGTGTTTATACCATAATGGCTGTGGAGCATTCCAGTCCGCGAAATCATTGCGCATGAAAGCAGATGACATATGAAATAGCTTATTCTTATTCCAAGCATAATCATTGATCAAATCCTGTACACCATTACTGGTAATCAATACGACGTTTGGCCCCATCATTCCAGTCACCATATCGTCGTGTTCTGTATTGAGTCCATAAGCCAGATTGCATGTATACTCCGATTGGGCACCCAGACAGTTACCAATCAAAATGCTCAGCACATAACTTATTTTCTTCAACCAATTACTCATAAATAACGGACCGATTTTGTCTTTTCACCTCTCATCGTATATCCTAAAAAAATCTCGAATGACCTTTCATCCAATTGTTGTGTAGCTTGCGTTGAGAAATCATAACTCAATCCCAAACGGAAATAGGAACTAAAATGGATTTGTCCTAAAACCATGGCCCCGAATTGTGAACGATATCCCATACCCAATCCAATGCGATTATTCTTCAAGTACAAAGCGGTTGCCTCCACCTGCCACATGCCTATTGATGACCATCGGCCTAATGCTGCCATCTGCAATTGATCATCCGCTCTCACTTTCAAATGATAACCAAGTATTCCCTTGAGCTGTATTTGCTGCTCAAATGAACTATTCTGAAAATCCGCTTGGTTCAATTGTAAAGCTTCCATGCCCGCATACAAATTCTTGCGTGTATAAAAAATCGCTGCTCCTATGTTTGTTGACCATCTTGGATCTTGCCACAAACCAACTTGCGCATCGTCTTGATCCATTACATTGAGTTTGCTCCAATTCACTCCCATTCGACTGAATCCAATTATCAAAGAGAAATTCAGTGTTGATTGCTTAAGTCGAAGGCGATATGCAAAAGCTCCGGATAAACTGGTGGACTGTCTTGCCCCAATATTCTCATGCATCAATCGAGCGCCTACGCCTATCTTATTCTTAGCAAGTGGCAAATGGACGGACAATAGATTGGCAATTGGTCTTCCTTCGAAGCCTGTCCATTGCTGGCGGTGGCGCAATCCCAAACTTGTTGTTTCATGTTGGCCTGCATATGCCGCATTGCAATCGAACAAATTCATCCCGAATTGGGTGTAAATCCACTCTTGTTGAGCCAAAAGATCGGACCCTCCAAAAGTCGACATCAACAGCGCTATGATAATGTAATTTCTGATCATTGCATCAATTCCACATACCCTGTTAAGGTGGTTCCAATTACATCAATGGTATAATAATACGTACCAGCAGGAACTGCGTTGCCGCCGCTATTCATACCTGTCCATCGCACGTTTACATTATCATAATTTTTGCCTTCCCAAATCAGTTGACCCCATCGATTATAAATCATTACTCTCGCACCAGTGTAATTCGGCCTGTCAATATTTTCAATATGAAAATAATCATTACTGCCATCACCATTCGGAGTTAGGTAGTTGAATGGAATCAGGTCACATGGCAGCAAAACGGGTTGACGTGTACTTAAATCATAAGGTTGAACAAACACACAACCATCGGACGTAGTTATTCGCAATGTGGATTGCGCCGGTAAATTTTTTGTATGCATGTCAGCACTGTAATTGTTCCATTGTATGGAGATAGATGCATTTGGATTACATCCGGTGATAGACACGATCTCAACTTCATAACTCTTGTCGCAGTCATTGAGCCACGTTTTAATCTCGACAAAAAGAGGTGGGGTGGAATTGGGCTGATGAAAGCCAAGTACCGCAGAATACTCGTCTCCAAAATAGACTCCTGTTCCAATTTGACCAATACTATACTCTGCTGTACCTCCTCCCCAATTTGTTACTACACCGCCGGCAACAATGGCCTGGCGCTCCAATACCAATTGGCTTCCGCCGATAAACGGGCAACATAGAATGGATAATATGATTAACAATGCTTTCATCATTCTTTGCTATGCTCAATTGTTATCCATGAAGTTCCTGTGCTCAGGATAGTCAGGTACTCTGCCAACGGCCATCCCATAGTTAGGCTATTCGTTGCATCAATCAACTGACCACTTATCGGAACCAAATTGACATCGTACGATGATGGAGATGAACTAAATTTCCTGATGCGATAGGTTCGGCCCGGGCACGTTGAGGCGTTTGGCAAAGTCAATGTAACATCCTCCTCTGTGATATCACAAATGACCACGTAATCATTAAATTCAAGTTGATCAATAGTAGGACCCGGCACGTCGGAATTCCCAGAAATCGTTCTAAATGCAACCGATTGCGAACCTTCGACGTGAAATGTTGAACTTGGTGTTTCAATGCCGACACCAATTTTTTGAGTTGTGTTAAACACCGCGGTGTCCGATTCGCTCCAAGTTGCGTAACTGATTGCACTTACGTTGCCTGTTAAGCTTTGTGCTCCTTCGTTAATCTGAATTGTTGATTGATCCAAGGCGTAAATACTGTCCACCAATTCATTCTCAGGATCATTATCATTGCCTACAAACGCCAAAAGTGGCGAAACATCGTATGAAAAGCTTGAACTACCTTCTTGGAAAATCAAATTGACGCCATCAAATCCGATGTTAGTTAGGGTTTCATTGGTTGGACTATTATCCGACTCATTGATGACGTGATCGGCTGTTTGGCTATGAAATGCGTACGGAACAGTCAACAATTGTGTTATCCCAAGCACTATCGGCTGTCCTTGACCGGGCAATACCGCACGGACTTCGATGAAATATGGCCCCAGCGACCACGCAATTTCATCCAGGCCAATAAAAGTTCCATTGCCCGTTGGCACTCCAGATCCAATTTGAGCTGTAAAAACACCAAAAGGTGAGGTATTGATGAGTGGATGCACTTCTTCAAATACGATTGCACCGCCTGTATCACCAGAACGAACCGCAAACTCTACGGAAATTTCCTGATTCGCAAGTATTAAACCCTGACTGTCGCGAACAACAGCCTGATAAGCTATTTGCAGTGGAATCGATTGTCCCAGGCAGGATAGGGACAGCAGAAAGCCAAACAGGGTGGTAAGACTTTTAGTCATTTTAGCGTACGGATAAATTCAATCAGGCAATTTACCTTAATCTATACGCAGCCAAAATCAGAGAGTTACCAATATATCAACCTCAGAAAGTGAAAATCAGACCTTTTCATTATTCAAGAGGGTAAAGACTTCCTCAGCCTCTTGGTACCAAGATTCTCCAAATCGTCTAATCAAAGGTTCACGCAAAAAACGAAACACCGGAACACCGAGCTGCTTGCCGCATGAACAGGCGGGTTCACATACTTGCCAACGGTGATAATTCACAGCCATATACTCTTTGAGCTGATTTAGCCGAATGGGATACAAATGACACGAAACGGGCTTGCGCCAATTTACCTTTCCATCCAGATAAGCTTGTTCGATGCCACATTTCGCAATGCCGTGGGCGTCACGAACCACATAAGCACAGGCGCCGTGTTCACCAACCAATGGCGTCACCAAATCGCCATCATCGTCCATTTCATACTTGCCCTTTTGCTCGATAACTGCTATACCCTCAGGCAATAAATAGGGCTTAATGGTTTCATAGATCTCGTCCAATATCCCAGTCTCCTCAGGATCCAACGGTGCTCCACTACTTCCCTCAATACAACACGCCCCTTTGCACGCATTGAGGTCGCATACAAATTCATTTTCGAAGATTTCTTCGCTGACTAATGTGTCTTGAATAATGATCATTTACGTGCTACGAATTGGCGAATCGAATCCGCAATGATGGCCACACATTCACGCAATTGCTCCTCGTTCATCACCAATGGAGGTGCAAATCGAATAATATTGCCATGGGTTGGTTTCGCTAAAAGGCCATTATTTGCCATTTCAAGACAAATTTCCCATGCGGCATGACCGTCTTCATGATCATCGATCACAATCGCATTCAATAAACCTCTACCTCTTACCGTCACAATCAGTGGTATTTCGGCCTTGAGTTTTTCCATTTCAGCACGAAAAATTCGACCCAATGCTTCCGCATTCTCTGCCAACTTTTCATCCTTCAAAACTTGCAACGCCTCCATGGCAACTGCACATGCCAATGGATTACCTCCATAGGTCGAACCATGTTCACCTGGCTTAATATTGAGCATAACTTCATCATTGGCCAAGGCACAACTAACTGGCAATACCCCGCCGCTCAAGGCTTTACCCAATATCAAAATATCAGGTTTAACATTTTCATGATCGCATGCCAACATGCGGCCAGTTCGCGCCAAACCCGTTTGCACCTCATCCGCAATCATCAATACATTGTATTTGGTGCATAGTTCGCGCACACCTTTCAAATATCCCTCACCCGGAACAACCACACCAGCCTCGCCTTGTATAGGTTCAAACATAAAGCCAGCAATATTCGGCTCTGCTTGAAAAGCCCTTTCCAAAGCTGCCAAGTCATTGTATGGTACTATGATATAACCCGGTACAAATGGCCCAAAACCACTGGTACTTGATGGATCTTGCGAACTGCTTATGGCTGCAAGAGTCCGGCCCCAGAAGTTTCCTTCCACAAATACCATTTTCGCCTCATTAGCGGGTATTCCCTTTTTATCATATCCCCATCTTCTGGCAAGTTTCATGGCCGTCTCTCCTCCTTCAACTCCTGTGTTCATCGGCAAGACTTTGTCGAAGCCAAAAAATGACGTGATATATTGTTCATACTCGCCAAGTAAATTATTGTAAAACGCACGAGACGTAAGCGTGAGTTTTGATGCTTGATTGTTCAATGCAGCAATAATTCGGGGATGACAATGGCCTTGATTGACCGCACTGTATGCACTTAGAAAATCATAGTAGCGCTTCCCGTCAACATCCCATACGAAAACGCCCTCACCTCTTTCCAAAACCACTGGTAATGGATGGTAATTATGCGCTCCGTATTTGTCTTCAAGCGCCATTGCTTGTTCGGCGCGACTTGCTGTTTGTGTTGTCATACTCGATAAATTATTATTCGCGGGTAGGAATCTTTTGTTCCGAGCGACAAAGATACAACGGGCTCAAGATGTGCACTAGCAATTCCTACATCACCTGCAACGATTGTTATAGGCACATCTCAGGCACACAAGACATTGTGCTTTAATCGTTGTTCTTCCAGGTTTTTACACCAGACTTGGAATTGGACCGAAGTGTGGCAACATACTTTTCAAAGTCCAAACGCGCTCCTTCACTTGGTTTACGTGTGTAAGCTGTAACTACAGCTCCAGCTTGATCAACAAAGACCGCATGGGGAATAGACTTCACAAACATCTTTTGTGAAATTAATG
>JBDKJN010000329.1:0-7079 GCA_039796595.1 Bacteroidota bacterium | reverse complement strand
GATCATGATTTAATAGCACAATGGGCTACACGAAACAATTCAGTTTCGGGTTCCAACAATTGTTTTGATGGCCTCACCGATGTAGCAATGGATGAAGCGCACAACATTTATTTCACAGGATATTTCGGCAGCAACCCCACTTTGAATCCGGGGTATTTGTATTGGGCCGATCAGATTTTGGTGTCCGATGGAGGTTATGGTTTCAGTGATGCTTTGTATGGAAAACTAAATCCTACAGGCCAATTGTCCTGGGCCTATGTCACGGGAGGAGCGTTGCCGGACGCCGCAGTGCGTTTGAGTTTACTCAACGATACGACCATGGTATTGGCAGGGTGGTATTCGGATTATTCCGATTTGAGTGGCGAAGCGTTGCCACCGTCCATTGACAGTTATTCCAAATTTGTTGGCGCCGTGCACACCAACGGCAGTCCCATCGATGCGGTGCGAATCAATGCGGGATCAGAGTTTTACGCTCTGCGAACTGGCGCTGATGGCATTGTGTATGGCGCTGATTTGACCTACACAGCCAACGCTATGCATCTTTTCGGTTACGATGTCAACAACGGCATTGTCTTCGAAGATTCGCTGGCCATCAATAATTTTAATTACAATGAAATGGATCTTGTGCCGCCCAGTGCGTCTTGTGATGCCTTGTTTGCGAGCACATCGTTCAAGGATACATTTGGATACAATGACCAGGTTTTGATCGATCACACAAGCAATAGTTCCTATGTTGACCTTCTGTTTTTCAAATATAATTTGTCGAGTGAAGGCTTGTTGGCACCCACTATTGCAGCTGGTGAAGGGGTGTGCGCAAACGATAGTTTAATTATGGTCGCAACATCCGATGCGGTGGGAGCAGTATACCATTGGTCACTCAGTCCAGAGACAGCGGGCAGTTTATTGGCCGATGGCAGTAGTGCGTTGTTTGTTCCATTTGACGACGCTGGTCAAGCCACGATCGCATGTTATGTGTCCAATGCCTGCGATATTTCGCCGAGCGCCACGCCTGTGGAAGTTGCCATATGGCCAACGCCAGGTCCGGTTGTTTGGCAAACCGATTTGGAAATACCAACGGTGGATATCCCTGGAGCAGCCACCCTCCTGTGGTCTTTCAATGGCGTGGCTTTGCCAGAAGCAACCAATAGCAATGCATTGCCATGCCAAGAAACCGAAGGATCGTTCACCGTAGTTGGCATCAGTGCCGAGGGCTGCGAAGTGGCAGATACACAGGTGTTGGACTGCGTTGACAACATTGTGGAATGGAGCGTTCAACCTGAAGTATACCCCATACCTGCGCACGAACAACTGACAGTTTCTGGCGTATGGAGTAGCGTTCGATGTTATGATTTGACGGGCCAAGAAGTGGCCTTGCAAAATCTGGTTGGACAACAATGGAGCGTTGCCCAATTGCCTACGGGCTATTATATTTTAGAATTGCAGGATCATTCGCACATTTATCGGGTTTCATTTGCAGTAGCACATCCGTAATCAGGAAGATGTTCGTGCGGCACCGTTGAAGCTTTTCTGCAAAGCGACAGAAACCGATTACTTTTGTCGCATGGAATGGGACAAACAAGCTTTTCGGTCCGAGTGGACGATCAAAACAAGCCGCAGCGGCGGATCCGGTGGTCAACATGTCAATAAGGTATCAACCAAAGTTATGTTGGAGTTTGATCTATTGCGCACTGCATTATTGACTGAAGATCAGATACAGCTTATCATGGAGAAATTGGCCGCTCGTATAACCAATGACGGCATATTACAAGTCACTGCCCAATCCGAGCGAACGCAGCTAGCCAATCGGGATGTTGCGGAAGAAACTTTCTTTCAGCTATTGACCAAGGCTTTAAGTGTTCCTAAAACACGGAAGGCGACTAAACCTTCAAAGGCGTCTAAAGAAAAGCGATTGACGGATAAAAAACATGATGCACTGAAGAAAGAGCAACGCCGCAAATTGGAGTAATGGATTTTGGAGAATAGCAGGCCCATGCTGATTCTATAATAAGATCAAGCTATTACCACTTGAATCCCAGAACAATTCGTTGATAGCCTAAATAATTAGAATTACTTGATTGGGAGTTATTATGGCTTTGACGCATTTCGAGCTTGTCAAAAAGAAATCATTTTCCATAGCACTTATTGAGGCCAATTCCGGCATAAAAGCCCACATAGATCGGATTCGTTATAGTCGGGGATATATCCTTGCGAACAAAATTATCGGATTGATAAACACCTACACTGGCGTCTGTCTGATTGGATAAGAGGATGTCCGTCATCAAACCAAGGTCAAAAAACACAGCGTTGTCGCGTTTCACAACATAGCGCAGCCCCAAAGGTATTCCGAGATGAACCAGCGATGTTCTCAAAGGTGTTGTTACAATTTTGGAAGTTGTATCAAGGGTACTGAATCCAACATAACGCGTATTATTCAAATCAATTCCAAGCAATGGCTTGATGGCTCTTTGTGTATCATAAAGAACGGCACCTCCAAAACCTACACCTAGTTTACGCTCACGTACTTCCCTCGAAAACGCGGGCAGATGAAGAGCTACGTTCGCTTCGAAACGAATTTTTGCCGGTTGTTTTTTTTCTGTATCTCCATTCGATGGTGGGGTGGATTGTCCGAGAAGTGAAGCATGCAATAACAGGCTTAAAGAGAAAATGATGTAATTTTTCATGGCCGTATAGGTATTATAAAGGGGTTAATACAGGTGATATACGAAATGACCGTTAATTGTTCAAATTAGTTGCTTTGGGTTTTGAAACGATCAATTTAAATTTAGGAATTGCGTGTTTTTTGCTGTTTTCATTAAACCTAGATTCAGCATTGGAGTAGATTCCTAATGCTGAATCTGGGTTAAAAGGGTATTGTAGTTGTTACAGTCAGTAAAGGTGCTTTGAAGCTAGTGTTTGATGGATAAATGAGGAAGACAAATGGATGTTGGCTCGTTATCCCACATGAAGATAATAATTTGATGTATTGGTTTATACAATTATCAAAGTCTTGAAAATCGCATACGTGAAATGAATCAAAATATTGTTTTGCAACCTTTATGCGATGGCAAAGTATAAAGGTTATTTGCCCTTCTATGATTGCATCGTCAAACCAGTATAGAAAAACGCGAACACTGATAATGGCTTCGGTTTTTGTGCCGGTTATCTTGCTTATTGTATATATAGTTTGTGACAATTATACCAAGTCGTTTGATCGTGCTGAAAAGGATGCATTAAAGTTCTTGAAAGGAATGAGTAGCGCTCTATCCTTGGCTATCGATGGCGAAAGCCATGAGCGTCTGATGAATAAATATCTTTCAAAAGATGCCATTCAGTCCAATACACAGGATCCCGATTATCAAAACATTCAAGCGACACTCAGGAAAGCACACGATTACAACGGTATGCAATCTTCCGTGTATACTCTTGTATTGGATCAAGAATCGCAGTCATTTCAGTTTGGTGTGGCTTCAAGTGAAAATCCGTTTTTCAGGCATAATTATAACAACGTACCAGAAATATTAAAAAATCAGTATGCGACTGGAGGAACGATTCCTTGTTATTCTGATGAGCATGGAATATGGTTGTCTGCCTTTGCTCCAATCTACAATAAATCAGGCGTTACAGTAGCAGTGGTGCAGGCGGATTTGCGATTCGATGAATTTAAATCGTTGTTGCAAGCGCAATTGATCAAGGAGGTTATAGCAATTTTGATCATATTGGCTTTTTCCCTTTTTGTGATGTATCGTTTCATCGATAAAATTCTTCAACGAGAGAATAAGTCACGGGAAATCATCGAAGCGCAAAACTTTGAAATCAATCAGAGCATCGACTACGCCAAGGTAATTCTTGAAAGTGCGATGAATATGCAAGATAGTCTCACCAAGTTTTTTCCCAATTCGTATATCATGTTTAAGCCAAAAGATAAAGTAGGAGGTGACTTCTATTTCTTTTGTCCTTTGCCAGACGAAAATCCTGTAACCCCTAGCAAATTTTATGTGGGTGTTTTTGATTGTACAGGACATGGAATTCCGGGAGCTATACTATCTATGCTAGGATTGACATCATTGAGTCAAATCGTTCATCAGCACAAGGGCATTAAACCTGACGAAGTTTTAAAGAAATTGAGCAAGCGGATCATGTACATGCTCAATCAAAAAGACAATGGCCAAGGTGTACAAGATGGCATGGAAGGTTGCCTTTGTTTGGTGGATATGAACGCCATGCGCATTGAATTGTCTAGTTCATACCGTAAAGTACTTTACATCAAGAAGTCGAATCAAGACCAATTGGATGAAATAAAAGGCGACAGAATTCCAATAGGTGGCTTACACCATGGTTTCAACAGAGAGTTTACACTCCATAACTTGGAATTTGAATTTGGAGATAAAATTATTCTTAGTACAGATGGTATTGTGGATCAACATTCCATCAATGGTGAGCGCACGATGAAGCTCACGCAAAAAAGATTGACTGAATATTTCAATCAAATCAACACCGCGGACTTTAAGCAGTCGTGTACTCAGTTCGGAGAGTACTTTGAGCAATGGAAAGGCGATTTGGAACAGACCGACGACGCGACATTGATGGCTGTTGAATTGTTGCCGTATTCGGCAATTAACTCGAAGGCTGCATAGCCGAGAGATGCTCTACACCGTTAGCGTGAATACTTCTGAGGACCTTAATAACATTCTTAAATTTTTTGGACCAATTCTATTGAGGGTGTACGTTTTTACGCTCAATACCTTTCCAACGCTTTCACTAAGCGCTCTTTAATCATTGTTCGCAAACGAGCTGGTTTGAGAACTTCAACTTGATCGCCGTACTGGAGTATGAGGTTAAACAATTCCTGTGTCAATAACACATGTAGTCCAATGACTACACCGGTTTTATCCTCACTAATCAATTGTTGAGAGGCATGAATGGGCTGGGAGAGGATGTATCGTCCGGCGGTAGGTTGAAAACGCAATTCGATTTTTACGGGAGATTCGGCAATTTCAGTGATACCTATACTGTGTTGGAAAAAGCGGTTGGCGCTGAATTCCGCATCAGGAGTGAAAGACCTTTCAGCCAACTCCAAATGCTGAATTCGTTCAAGACCATAGGTGCGGTATTTGTTGCGATCGACTTCCATGCCAATGAGATACCAACGGTTGTCATATTCCTTGAGCAAATAGGGCTGTAAAGCGTATTCTTTCACCTCGTCATCACTAAATTTTTGATACTGGATACGAATGGTTTTGTGATGGCGAATGGCATCTAACAATGGTCCAAGGTATTCGTTGCCCCTGCTTACTGTACTGCGCTCAAATTGAATGTAACGATCCAGTTGATCGTCCTGTGGGTTAGGAGAAATCTTGATACGGTTGATGATTTTTTCAATCGCATTCTCGTACTGCTGAAGAATTGGTACACTTCGAAACTGATCTAAAATAGCAGCTGCAAAACGAATGGCCTCCAAATCATCTTCAGCCAAACTGACCTCGTTGATGCTGTAATGCGGATCGCTGTAGAAATATCCACGTTCGCCACGCGAGAACTCAATAGGAGCATGATAACCAAGCTCACCTTCGTTTTTCATGGCCCAAATATCCTTATCAATTGTGCTTAACGAAATGGCCGCAGCTCCTGCACCGTATAATGCTTCTTCACAAGCTTCTCGCAGGTATTCACGCGATGGAAATGGGCGGCCCTTGTCACGTAAACAACGGTCAATCACACGGTATCTCAACAAGGCATATTTATTCGCTGGCATAGGTAACGAAGATAATTGACGAATTAAAAGCACGATTGGTTTTCGGTACTTTGTTGAAAATTATCGAAAGTGGATGTTTTTTTTAACCGCAGTGGCGCGGAGATCGATTCGTTCATTTTTCTAACCGCAGACTTGTGCTGAGTTCATCGAAGTAGTCGCAGAGTCACAAAGTCGCAAAGGTTGGTTGGATTACAAGCAGAGACGCCGAGTTGAATTGAAGGGGTCGATTCGATTTTTTTTACCGCAGATTTGTGCTGAGTTCATCGAAGTAGTCACAGAGACTTGTTGTTGCGCGGTTTGTAGTTGTAATAACTACGCTCGAATTAGTTGGAACCATTGGTCATCTTTACAGAACATTGAAATCTGCATGCACTGCAATAAGCCTCTGCGCTTACTCTGCGCCTCTGCGCCTCTGCGGTTAAAAAAAACAAGCATAGCGCACGCAACAAAAGGTCTCCCTTACAGGGCTTGGCGGATGATCATCAGCATTCCAATCGCGTCTCTACCGGCATTGCAATATGTCTCTGCCTCTCTTCCTGCGTTCCAATAAGCCTCTGCGCTTACTCTGCGCCTCTGCGCCTCTGCGGTTAAAAAAAAACAAGCGCAGCGAACGCAACAAAAGGTCTCCCTTACAGGGCTTGGCGGATGATCATCAGCCTTCCAATCGCGTCTCTACCGGCATTGCAATATGTCTCTGCCTCTCTTCATGCCTCTCTTCCTGCGTTCCAATAAGTCTCTGCGTTTACTCTGCGCCTCTGCGCCTTTGCGGTTAAAAAAAACAAGCGCAGCGAACGCAACAAAAGGTCGTCCTCACAGGACCTGAAATACGCAAACGCACCATGCGGTGCTAACAATAGGTCGCCCTTATAGGGCTTGGCAGACGTTGAGCTGCCTTCCAATAGCGTCTCTGCCTGCGTTCCAATTAGTCTCTGCGCCTCTGCGCCTCTGCGGTTGAAAATTCGCGCAGCGTCCCTGCGGTTGAAAATTCCCACAGCGAATCACACACCGACATCTTCGTTACTCATGGTAATTCAAATCCTTCGAAAAACTCTCACGCAAGCTCCACAACGCCACGAAGGCCAATCCTATCGCGATAAGTCCAACGATCAATGCAGCATAAACGGAACCCATGCAGCTCTCCATGGCTTTGTAAGACAATACCATCGGTACCACTGCTCCACGAACAAAATTCGGAGTAGTGGTTGTGGCCGTGGCGCGGATGTTGGTGCCAAATTGTTCACTTGCCACTTGAACAAACAATGCCCAGTAACCCGTTGCTGTGCCTACCATAAAGCATAAGAAATAGAACACCGTGAGTGGCATCGCT
>JBDKJN010000328.1:0-8590 GCA_039796595.1 Bacteroidota bacterium | reverse complement strand
TAGTCGTATTAACATTCCAAGCTTCACGAATTGTAATGACTGTCGGAGTTTGAATAGCCGCCCCCACACGAAGCCATTTAGAAGGTTTAAGTATAGCCCCTAAACGCATGCTAAAACCAGTACCATCGCTTGTTAGATCGTCGGAATACGTAAATTCCTGAATCGCTTGATCCGATTGATACGTCTCTCTGTGATCGCTATTTTGCGTGAAGCGCGATCCATGGAAATTGATCACCAAGCCCAAATACAATTTATCCTTGATGCCCATTCCCAGGCCAAATGCAGTAATGCTTGTGTTGCCTCTTCGAACAATATTTTTCATTTGCTGCACTTCTCCTTGCGCTGAAGGAAAATAGAACAAGCTATCATCACTAGGCTTTATTGCTCCAACGGAATATGCAGCCCCCGCCCCAAAAGGCAACTCATTGGCCAATAGATCAGATTGTATCGAACCAGCTTGACCACTGAATACATCTAAAATTGAAGAGTTCGTTGTCAATCCTTCAATACGCACCCTTTCTGCGAATTGATTTGATTTCACATGGGCCACACCAAAATTGAAACTGATGCCTTTATCATTTTCTTTTTGGCCCCCGACAATACCGAAACTATTCAACTCAAGTCGAGTGCTAAAATCGGTACTTTGCTGGCCCATGTAGGCGGCATTGCTACGAACATCAGTCAACCCCAAGGACATTTCAGCATTACCTCTCTTGTACATACCTATTCCAGCAGGATTCGTAAAGAAGCTACTCAAATCAGCGCCGAGCGCTCCCATAGCGCCACCCATACCCCAAGATCGACCAGATGAGGGCGTCAATTGTCTTCCATATCTCAAGGCATCCTCCTCATTTTGAGCGAAAACAGATACGGTACTCCATAATAGGATACTAAGCGTTATTACACCTTTTGCTTTCATCATCTGTCAAAATTATTTGGAACGAACGGTTGAACCCTTCGGAGCTGGCGAAGTACTTCTTCCCCCACCTTGAGCCGCACCTTTGCCGGCTGGTTGCCCTGCGCTTCTGTCCGCTGATGGCCCAGAAGATTTTCCCGAATTCTGATTCGAGCCTTTGTTGGCGGTTTGACCTGCACCCCTTCCCGATTGTTCATTGGAGCCACCGACTGAGGGTTGTCCTGAACCTTTGCTCGAGGATTGATCAGAACTTCTGTTTGCCGTTGGTGCTGTGCCCCTGTTCGACGATTGACCAGAGTTTTGACTCGAGCTTCTGCTCGAACTGCCCATTCCAGATTGGCTTGAATTTTTAGAGCCGTTTCCTGCTGAAGCGGCGCTTGCCGATGGACTAGATGGCTTTGATGCAGCAGTTGCCTCTTGTGACGGTTTTGGTCTTGTCACCGGGGTCGACTGAGGAGCGCGACCCTGTGAGGCTCCATTTTGAGCCGTAGCTTGATCACCAAAGTTTTTGCCGTGCCCCTGCACATCATTCTGTCGCTCTTTGGAACCGGAACTTGCCTGTGCCATTTCAGGTGCCTTACGTCGTGGAGCAGAAGGCGGAGCAGAAGGTTTGGCCTTGCCCCCATCGCCTACAGAAGGACGCGGTGCAGGAGTTGGCCTTGGCGCCGGACTCGGGTTTGTACTTGGGCGTGTCGATGGTAGCGGTGATGTCCCCGTATTTGTAGAAGGGCGTGTATTCCGTTCAGGGGTTGAAATCACAGGTTTATTGCTACCTGATGATCCGTTATCGCCACTCATTGGACGCACATCATCACCATTGTGTTTCATGGATGCTGGAGGTGTTTTACCCTTGCTAGTATTCCCTTCAGAAGAAACCGATGGTTTTGGTTTGCGATTTCCTGATCCGACCACCGATGATGGTTTGTACGCGTCTGATTTATCCGCAGAAGATATTCCCGCACCACCATTGGCCAAAGTTTGATGGTAATCATCTTTTATACGATCAATTTCTTCTACAACATCTGTGGTGATGTGAGGCTTGTGTTGCAACCTACCCGCATTCCATGTGCCATTGGTATAGCTTGAATTGATAGCATTGCCCACGGTAATCGAAGGACGTTGACCAAAAACCACATTTCCATTACCAGCGCCATTAAAGTCGTTGTTTTGATAATAACCATTGCCATAATTGTTATACCAATAATTACCATTATAGCAATATGGATTGTTCCAGCCATTCGGATTGTAGTAACCGTAAGGGGTATTCCAGCTATTCCAGCACCATGAATTGTAATACCAGGGATCATAACAAGGCGAATTCCAGCCCCATGGGTCATACCAATAATTACCCCACCCATAACTGTAATTGGAGCATACGTGCCAACCTCTGTAAGGATCCCACATCAAAACCAAACCCGGTTGCCATTGATTATACCAACCATAGTTATATCCCGCGTAATAATTGTTTGAATAACCTGTATTCCAGCCACCGTAATTATTTACTGTACCATAATAATTATAGGTTGTTTCTTCTTCATCGTACGCAGCTTCAGCCGGTGCCTGCTCTTCGAAATATTCTTCCTCGGCCGTTGTAGAATCCACTTGGGTAGGAGCCTGATCAAGAAATCCATCAGGATCATCCACAATGGCGTAGTCGGAAATGTAAGACTCGTCTGTTTGATAATAGACATCATCATTTTCGTAAGAATTGCCATTGGTCGAATATTGAGTGGAAGAACAAGCTCCGAACAGAGTTACCAATGCAACAAAACCGATTAACTGAATAACTTTCATGGCATTAAATTTAGCTTAAAAAGAACGATAAACTTCGCAAATACAAACTTTAACCTTTTGTGAAAATGTTGACTTTACAACAATTCCTGTGAGTTAAGTTAAAAAGCGGAGCAATGCAATTCTAGAGAATCATTCTTTCTGCCCTACTTTTGACAAAAAATTTACAACAATCATACCAACGAATTTATTATGGCGGATAAACTAACCCCAAGGTCTGAAGATTATTCCAAATGGTACAATGAACTTGTGGTATCAGCTGATTTGGCTGACCATTCCAGCGTTCGCGGATGCATGGTCATCAAACCCTACGGTTACGCAATTTGGGAAAAAATGCGTGACGCATTGGACAAGATGTTCAAAGACACAGGCCATGTGAATGCATATTTCCCGTTGTTTGTTCCAAAAAGTTTCTTAGAAAAGGAAGAAGGACATGCTGAGGGATTCGCAAAAGAATGTGCAGTAGTTACGCATCACCGCTTGAAAGTTGATCCCAATGAAAAAGGTAAATTAATTGTTGATCCAGAATCCCAACTTGAGGAAGAACTCATCGTTCGTCCCACTAGCGAGGCTATAATTTGGAACACTTATAAAGGTTGGATTCAAAGTTATCGTGATCTTCCTTTACTTATTAACCAATGGGCAAATGTTGTACGTTGGGAAATGCGTACACGCTTATTCCTCCGTACTTCTGAGTTTCTCTGGCAAGAAGGTCACACAGCCCACGCTACGGCGGCTGAAGCCATCGAAGAAACGAAAAAGATGCTGGAGGTATACGCTCATTTTGCAGAACAATTCATGGCTATGCCTGTGATCAAAGGAAGCAAAACGGAGAACGAACGATTTGCCGGCGCATTGGATACGATGTGCATTGAAGCGTTGATGCAAGATGGCAAAGCATTGCAGGCCGGAACATCGCATTTCTTGGGACAAAATTTCGCTAAAGCATTTGATGTAAAATTCGCAAGCAAAGAAGGCCAACTCGATTATGTTTGGGCTACCTCATGGGGTGTTTCTACACGATTGATGGGAGCTTTGATTATGACGCACAGCGATGACAAAGGCTTGCGCCTTCCACCTAAATTGGCCCCTATTCAAGTGGTTATCGTTCCCATTTATAAAGGTGAAGAACAATTGCAGCAAATTGTTGATCACATGCAACCTGTGGCTCAGGAACTTCGAGCAAAAGGCATTAGTGTAAAAATCGATGACGACGACACCAAACGCAGTGGCTGGAAATTCGCGGAATATGAATTGAAAGGAGTTCCAATACGTCTGGCCATTGGACCAAAAGACATGGAAAACGGCACGATTGAAATTGCACGTCGTGACACGAGCGAAAAATCAACAATACCACAAGCTGGTTTGGTTGCGCACGTCGAGCAATTATTGGAAGAGATTCAGGCCAACCTATTGCAACAATCCCTCTCCTATCGCGATTCACATATTACACCAGTGGATAGTTACCAAGAATTCAAAGAGCTGCTAAAGACAAAAGGCGGATTCTTCTTTGCACATTGGGACGGAACCAAAGAAACCGAAGAAAAAATTAAAACCGAAACAAAGGCTACTATTCGCTGCATGCCATATGACATGCCTTCAGAGCCCGGCGTATGCATGGTCACAGGAAAGCCAAGTACACAACGTGTACTTTTTGCAATTGCCTATTGACCTGAGCATTTGATTCGATTGAAATCAATACCCATAAAAAGGCCGGCTTGACCGGCTTTTTCTATTCTAACCCTTACTTTGAGAATTAATAGTTGTTAATATTTCAATTAAAAAAATCGGGCGTTTCCTGAGCATCGCCGGAGGCAAGTGCGATCGTTCGCCGGAATTTTACCAATAGTAGAATTTCGACCCAACATCTTGTTTAACTATTCATTGCCTTCTTCTTTTTCCATAGAAAATACGAAGTAAACAATGCTCCTATGAGCGCAACCAAAATTAAATTGGATATATGCAATCCGAACACGGCAATAAGAGAATACAAAGCACCAACCAAATCGAAACACAGACCAGCGTAGGCCCACTCTTTAAATCGGTCTAGCGCCGGAGTAAGAATGACAATCGTACCGATGATTTTCGCCACACCCAAAAATGGTATGATGTAGGCCGGATATTGAATCGATGCAAAAAACGAAATGGTTTGTTCGTTTGGAAAAACATTTGAAATAGAACTGAAAATCATGAATCCCCCGAATAGAATGGTGATGATCCAATACCACATGTGCAATTTTTTCTGTGTCATGGTTTGTACAATTTTTGTACAATAATAAACATAAGCTGGAACACCATTGTCAGACATTAGTTATTCATCCATATCGAATACATGGAGAAACAATGTAAAAAATCATCGCGCCGCGTTGTCCGTCCACACTATGGGTGCGCTGTGACATAAAACGAACCATTTGTCAGCACCTCTTTTTTCCATATAGGCACTGTTGATTTAAGTTCATCCATGATCCACATACATGCTTCGAAAGCGTTCCTGCGATGAGGTGCTCCCACGCCCACAAGAACAGCGTGTTCTTGCATAAAACATTTTCCAAGTCGATGATGAATGTAAATCACATCCAAACCGAATACTTCGATAGCACGAAGTTGTATTTTGGTTAATTCCTGCATGGCCATCGGTTCGTAGGCGTCAAAAATCAAGGCCCTTACCTCTTCCTGATCCCTCTTATCTCTTGGAGTACCCGAAAAAAAAACATGCGCACCTTTACTCTGCGAACGCACGGCTTGCTCGACTGCAGCCAAATCGAGAGGCTCAATAGAAAGAAGAATATTTGGCAATGTTGACCTTTGCATTTAACCTCCGCTTACTGGTGGGATGATGGCAATTTCACAATTGCTATCGCCGATGATTTGATCATTTGATGCATATTCCAATTGAATTGCTACCATATAATTGGTCGGCATCATAGGAAATTTTTTATGAATTAAGCAGCGCAACTCATCCACAGTAATAGGCAATGCCGCATTTATCACAAAAGAAGATCCACCACAAAATAACGAGGCTTGTCCAAATGCGAGAATGTTTAAAGAATGTTCCAATGATCCAACCAAATTTTTATACCCACAAACATAAGTATAAGTGCTGTAACGATTCGCAAATGTAATCCTTGCATCCATCGAATGCTCGTCTTACTCCCCATCCATCCTCCTAGAATTACAGCTGCAATCCATCCAAAATACGAGTTATTCCATTGCAAGCCATTCCAAAGCAATACCAAAATCGAAAAAACAGAATTGATCAAAATAAAAAATGATGTTGTCGCAGCTATCGCTTTAGTACTAGCCCAACGACTATGGTGTAAGAATGGAGCCAAATAAATTCCACCGCCTATACCTGTTATGCCGGAGAGGACTCCGATAACAGCTACAATCGGATATAACCACCAAGGATTCCGAATCTCTTTATCGCCTATTTCTATCTCATTATAACGCAAACAAAGTGCTGCACCCGCAACGAACAACATTGCACCTAAAATCAGAAGAAATGAGCTCGTTGCAATTTTCCATGAAGCCGCCCAGATCGTGAAAGGGATGCTAAAAGCTAATAATTGCAGAACAGGACGAAACGGTAACCATTTGGCCCTAGCAAAATTTAAACTACCTATTGCAGTCACAGATGCATTACACAACAAGGCTGGAAAACGAATCCAAGAAACTCCAGGATAGACCTGCGATAAAATGGTAAGATAAAGGCTACCGCCTCCAAACCCGACAGAAGAATATACGAACGCAATACTAAACAAGGCCAAAATCATTGATCGAAGTTATTGAAATCATCACTAGAGATTGGTGAAATTTGCGTAAGATTGTTTAAAGTTGCTCAAGAGCGCCAAACCGATCATTTATTTTTGAACCAAATCGTTTAAGAGTTATGGATAGAAAAACATTTCTAAAAAAAGGAATAACTGGCGCTAGCGTTTTGGCAGCATCTGGAATTGCAGCAAATGCCATTCAACACAACAATGACGAGCTGGAGCCCTTGCCTTCAAAACAACAAGTAGGATTCAATCATTTACCCAATATCAACGATAACGTGAACAACACAATGGTAGTGCACCGTGCCGATACGCGCGGTCAAGCCGATCATGGCTGGCTCAAGGCCAAACACACCTTTTCATTTGCCAACTATTACAATCCTGAACGGATGCATTTTGGGGTGTTGCGCGTTTTGAATGACGATTGCATAGCCGGTGGCATGGGATTCGGCACACATCCCCATGACAACATGGAGATCATTACTATCCCACTTGAGGGTACAGTTGCACATCGCGACAGTATGGGTAATTCGGGGACCATACAGCGAGGCGAAGTACAAGTAATGAGTGCGGGCACCGGCATACGGCACAGCGAATTCAATCATGAACAAGCGAAAGATTTGAAGTTGTTGCAAATTTGGTTGTTCCCAAACAAACAATCGGTTACTCCGCGTTATGACCAATTGGTTTTGCCCGAACGAAAAGCGAATGAGTTCCAACAAATCCTATCGCCAAGTTCAGATGATGCAGGAGTTTGGATTCATCAAAACGCTTGGTTCAATATCATTGATCTGGAAGGTACACACAAAGCAACATATACCTTGAATGCTCCTGAAACCAACGGTGTATATGCTTTTGTGATTTCTGGCGAAGTCACCATCGCAGGGCAATCCCTCAAAAGCAGAGATGGATTGGGCATTTGGGATGTAAAAGACTTAGAATTGATCGCTGGCACCGAAGCAGAAGTTTTATTAATGGAAGTTCCTATGCATATTGGTTAATGCCAGTGGTATTGCACCGCAATTATGATGAGCAATCAATTCCAATGCTGAAACATTTATTGGTACGCGAGATCTGTTTTTTTATTTACAATGCTAGGTAGGGCCTACTGAAAAAGTCACAGGCCAAAATTCTTCGAGCCAATGAGGCGCTGATGTTTACGAATACTTCAAGCGCCATTGGTGAAGAAGAATGAAGGCATTTGGCTAGTCTTATCTTATTAGTACCAATTCCTAAGATGTTTGTAAAATAGAAAAAATTATCTAACTTAGGGTTGCAGTTATCAAGCCTAAAATCATAATGGTGAATAATATCCCTTACCAATTCCTGGCCGGAATGTAAAATAGGCATGCAATGCACACCTATTTTGAAGAAAACAAAGGTGAAAAGTGGCCGTCGTAGCCACTTTATTCCGCAGAGATTATTTTCAAATCAAATGTACATCTTTACTGCATTTTTCAACTTTTTACCTAAAAAAAATGAAACAAAAAAATAAAGTTTGATACAATTCAGGTTTAGTTCTTTTAAGCTGCTTCCATTAACCTCTTTTAATTGTCGCGCAGTCTAAATTAGTCGAAGACTAGCCAAATTGAAGCGTTGAACTGAGCGAAATCGACCATGCGCATAGCTAAACGCTGTGCAATGAGATTTGGTGCCGTATTCGGCGAATTGAGACGCGCGACAGGGAACGTTTAGATTCTAGTTGAGTCTAATGTATCGAAACGTAAATGAGTTATTGGAAGCCGCCTATAGTTTATTAACGGATTGGTGTATTGTGTTAATATGTTTTTCCTCAGAATGTAAAATTATCAATTACGTTTGACTCGAAAACAAGAACGAGTAAAATAACTCGACACTCAACCACTCAATTTTAAGTTTGAATTTATGCCCAACTAGGATGCCAATGACCAGTACGTTCGGGCTATGAACAAATGCCGTATGTGTGAAATGAAATACTTATGTTGTGGACTACTATTGTTGTTTGGCATGCTGTGTAGCGCCCAAGAGGAGTATGTTGTTCCCATTGATACAGCAGCCCTTGTGAGTACAGTGCGAAAAGACTGCAGTCGGTATGTTAAAGTAACCACTCGAAAAACGAAAGCTTTGACAA
>JBDKJN010000327.1:0-6754 GCA_039796595.1 Bacteroidota bacterium | reverse complement strand
CCTTGGTAGCCATTCAATTTGGTGATCGAGTCTGGAAATACGCCAATACACTAGGAGATATGTCATATTCAATTTATTTAACGCACGGAATTAGCGGTGGACATGTGCTGTATTTTTTTGCTCGGTACACGGACTCCATAGGCTCCAAAGTTTTGTTGATTATTTGTGCAATGTTGATCTCCCTAATTGTCGCATGGTTTTTCTGGAAGTGGATTGAATTGCCTTCACACCGCATGGCGAATCAAATTCTTCTGGTGAGAAAAAGGAGTTGAGATTATTTTTGGATGGCAATCCATAAAGAGGTGGTACCTGATGTAGTTTGGTCTTTGAAAGCACTAAATTTGGAAGGGCTCAACAAGAAAATCTAATATGTATCAACACGATTCAAGTATTAAAGTTATGTCTTATCGAGCGAAGTGTCCATACTTCGTTTGGACAGTGCTCTCTTTTTGCATGACATTAAGCCATGCTACTCATGCCTAAAGTATTGATTATAAAAATTTGCTTAAGGATTCAGGAGATGTCGTTATTCATCGGGGAATTCTATTCGATTACAATGCTTCACAGTTGTTACCCGAAAGCAGGTTGCAATTGGATACGCTCGCTAATCATTTATTGTTGAACCCGGTTCTGGTGATTGAGGTTGGAGTGCACGGGGATGTGAGAGGTAGTGCAAAGTATCATTTGCATTTAACAGAGAGGCAGGCAAAGACGATCGTTGAATATCTGACTAACAAGGGTGTCAACAAGACGAGCCTTTTACCTCGAGGTTATGGTAAAAATCAGGTACTCTATCCGCAACCAAAATCGGAAGAAGAACATCGCTTAAACAGGAGAACCGAATTTAAAGTGATAAGGTTACTTCCAGAATGATTGAAGCGTTGTAAATTCACAAATTCAAATGATACAAATGAAGATGAAACAAATTTCATTGGTTTTAATAGTCGGGGTAGTTGTATTACTCTGGTTGGGTTGCAAAGGTTCTGAGGCATATCGGGGATTATGGCATGCGACTATGCCTAATGGAGCCGAACTTGATATTGAGTTCACTCAAGATTCCATGCTTTTCTTCGAACATGGAAAAAGATTGGGGAGCATTGGGTATAAACAATACCAGTACTCAAATAAGAATGGCGTTGTATCCTACGGAATACAAACGTCAAATGACTTGTTTTACACGCTGCAATTCGCTAAATCGGACGGCTTAGACTATTTGATGGTATTTGATGTATTGGATAAACTTTCCTATTTATTGTGTCGCGAAAAGCATTTGGATTGGAAGGAAACTTTGGGCGTAAAAATACCTTCAACTATTCAAGATAATCTATCTGGTGGAGATACCCTCATTGTTCAATGATAAATTGGGTGCTCTAAATTTTAATGAATGAGACGGTAGTTGTGGTTCAAGGAACAGTTTCATTTCAATGGAGTTGTGTTAAAGAAAAGTCATAGTTTCTTTTACCATTGAATTCTGGTATCTTCTTTGTTTATGAAAATTCTTTTCCCAAATCTCTATGAAAAGAATTTCTACAATTTTAATTGGTTGTTTAAGCTTCTTATTGGGCATACAGCAAGCACAGGCATCGAACTATGAACTGGACCGACCTGCACATGACTTCGGAATGATGCCTCAGTATGGCGATTGTTCGACTACATTCACCCTGACCAATACAGGATCAACTCCTTTAGTAATGGTCTCGGTAAGAACCTCATGTGGTTGTGATGTTGCTTCGATTACCCGAGATCCTATTGCTCCGGGTGAATCTGCAGAAATTCTTTATCGCTATGATTCGAGCCGGATTGGTCAATGGAAAAAACATATCACGATCGAATTTAGTGGGGAGTCAGAATTCTTGATGGTTTGTGTATGTGGATATGTATACGATCGAACCCGAGAGATACCGGCTGAAATGAAACCCACTAATTATTCGTGCTCCTGTCCTGGGGCCAAAAAAGCTGAACCGATCATTCCTATAAGTACACCTGCGATCGCGACTGAGATAGCGGCTCTTTTACCTACCGCACCTGTTTCTTACCCTCCTTTACAAGATTCAACACTAGTCAACGAAATCATGGAGATAGAAATGGACTCTTCTGTTCTTGTTTCAAACAAGGTTGTCCATGAGCAAGCAGGAATCAACCGGGATATTGATTGGGAATTATCTGTATTCCCCAATCCCTTGCAATCAACGGCGAACATTCGATGGAACAATGATATGGAGAATGGTATTTTGATCCTTTATAATATGCAAGGACAAGTTATCCGGGAGGAGAGAAATATTCGAGGCAGGTCTGTGGAATGGAATGATCTTGATCTTTCGAGTGGCACGTATATTTTGACATTGTATCAAAACCAACAAGTATTTGGAACTTTACGTTGCATTGTTCATTAAGTAGCTTTAAGGAAGAAAATAGGTTACCTCCAATAGCTTAATTTACTCCGCGCTCTCGAAAAAAATACGACACGCATTTTCCAATTCTTCCATCGTTATATTGAGTGGGGGTGCCCAACGAATACTATTCGGGCGAGATAAAAAACGAAATGCGATAAACCCGCGCTCCATACAGCGATCTAAGGTACGATTGACATGATCCATTGAAGGGAAGTCAAACGCCAACATCAAGCCTTCTCTGCGCATGCTTTGTATTACAGGATGTGTTGTAAAATAGTCAGTGATGAATTGCCCTTTCTGCTCCACCTGAGCTTCGGTCAATCGTTCACGATAGTTTTCAAGATTGGCAGCAACTGCTGCGCAAACAACTGGGTGTCCAGCAAAAGTGCTGATGTGTCCCAACATCGGCGAGTGCGTGAATTGTTGCATATGCTCGCGTGAGGCAACTACGCATCCAACGGGCATGCCGCCAGCGAGTGATTTTCCTAGGACTAAAACGTCGGGTACAATTCCCTTGGCCTCGAATGCGTGAACATAACCTGTACGTCCTAATCCACATTGGATTTCATCCAACATCAACAATGCACCAACCTCACTGCACTTCGCGCGCAAAGCTTGCATGTACTCAGCGCTATGCAAACGTACCCCTGCATCACCTTGAACGGTTTCGATCAAAACAGCGGCTGTGCGTTTGGTGATGCGATTCAATTCAGCAACATCATGGTAGTGAAGAAAACCAACGTCTGGAAGCAATGGTCGGAATGCAGATTTTTTAGTCTCATTATGACTCACGCTCATAGATCCATGTGTATTGCCATGGTAGCTGCCAGCGATAGCTAAAATTTGTGTGCGACCTGTAACGCGTTTAGCTAATTTTAATGCGGCTTCAATGGCCTCTGTTCCGCTGTTCACAAAGTAGCATGTATCCAGTGGCTTTGGAGTTAATTCGATCAATCTTTGTGCAGCAAGTATTTGTGCGCTTTGTACAAACTCGCCGTACACCATAACATGTAAATGACGATCGACTTGTTCTTTGATCGCAGCATTGACTTTTTCGTTGCCATGCCCCCAATTACTCACACCAATTCCACAAACCATATCCATATAAGCTCGACCCTCGGTGTCATAGATGTACAAGCCTTTGGCATGGCTGATTGCTGTGCCCAAAGGAAACATCGTGGTCTGAGCCAAATGCTGATTCAATAATATGCTATTCTCTGACATAGGTGTGCTCAGCTGTTATTTTGCTCGTCCGATTACTATTTCATCAACGAATATCCAAGATGATCCGCCTGCTCCAAGATGCCATTGAGGGATCACCTGAAACTGTTGTTCGGCTTTGACTTTGATGTAGCGGTATTTGCCCTTCACATCCAATGCAAATTCTTGATGTTTCGGTGTATAGTCATCGAGCTTGGTCAATAGTTCTTTTCGCTCAATCAGGTCGAAAGTGATGCCATCCACTGATCCATACACTTCAATGGCTTTGGGATACCAGATCCACGATTTGATGTCTTCTAAGCATGAGAAGCTGATGGATTGCAAAGGCAAAGTTTCGCCTAAATCCAATGTCATTTCAAATGGTGTACGGTAACCTTGCCAAGAGCCAATACGGAAATCACTGCTCCCTCGAATGCCATCGATCAAGGCAAGATCTCCTCCTGCATGATATTGATGGTCATAAGCCCCAATTTCAACGATTTTGTATGTGTTGTTTTTCTTAAAAAACTGAGCAGTTGTTGTGTCAGAAATTGGCTGACCCTCCACTTGAGCATAACAAGACCATCTGGAACTTTGGTCGATACGTTCTTGAATAATTTGCGCAGTGGGATTTTGAGTAACGCGTCTCGTTGGATTCCCTTGTTCGTCTAAAATAATATAACCACTGTGAATGCTGGCCTTAGGGTCTGAACTGTAGATTTCAATTTTTGCATCTCCTTCAAATGCGGTTTGAGGACCTACAACAATGGGTAAAGGTGTTATGAGATGTTCGCTTACTTTGGGCAACTCATCCATAATGGTGATAGGAGTGTGACCGATTTGTGCTGGTGCTGTGCTGCTCATGTCAATTCGCTGAAATCCTTTGATACCAGGCACTGTGGAATAGACATTGTTTTTGGCCAGGACATACCATGCTGACATTTGCCCGCAATCTTCATTGCCGCAAAGGCCATCGGGTTCAGTGGTGTACAATTCGTTCATGATGCGACGTACATATTGTTTCATCTTATCATGATCTTCTTTGAAGCCAGTATGCGCATAAAGAAAAGCAGCGTGATGACTGGGTTCATTGCCATGAGCATATTGACCGATCAGGCCTGTAATGTCAGCTTGTTCGCGTCCTGTGGTTTTATCTTCAGCAGTGAACATGCGATCCAGATGTTGTGAAAACGCCTTTGGTCCACCATGATATTGCATCAACGTAGGGATGTCATGTGGAACGTACAATGCATATTGCCAAGCGTTAGCCTCCGTAAAATTGAAATCAACCTGAAACGGATCAAAGGGTTGTGGGAAGCCACCGTTCTTACGTGGACGCATAAAGCCCGTACGTGAATCGAATAGGTTCTTCCAGTTTTGCGAACGAAGAATGTAGGTGGAATATACGTCATCACGTCCTAGGGCTTTGGCAAATTGTGCGATGCACCAATCGTCGTATGCAAATTCCAATGTTTTAGATACGCTTTCGCTGTACTGATCAGCTGGGACATAACCCAATTCAGCATATGCCTTTTTCTCATCTTGCGGGCCATTGCTTGTTGCTATCATCGCTTCCAATGCTAGAGCAGTGTCGAAGTCTGTGATACCTTTGAAGTAGGAGTCGACAATAACCGGGACACTGTGATAGCCAATCATGCAGTATGTTTCATTTGCAGCCAATTCCCACACGGGCAATTCTTTGCGTTCCTGATACATGCCTAAGAAAGTTCTGATCCAATCGCGTGTGCGTTCGGGTTCGAGTGTCGACATCAAAGGGTGATAGGCGCGATAGGTATCCCACAAAGAAAAAACGGTATAGCGTTGATATCCTTCTGCTTTGTGAATGGCATTGTCCATGCCGCGGTAACGGCCGTCTACATCGCTCCAAATGTTTGGCACGGTGTAGCAATGATAAAGTGCAGTATAATATTTTTCACACTCCACAGGATTGGTTTCATTGATGCGACCTTTGCGTAAGGTGGTGTTCCATACGGACTGCGATTGAGCGACGTATTGATCAAAATTCCAGTGCGATGCTTCTGCATAAAGATTATTTCGGGCTCCATCCATATCGGTTCCGCTAATACCTACTTTAACAGTAATCTGATCAGTCGGGTCAAATTGAAGCGAGAAGACTTGCACTTGCTCAAAAACCTGTGTCATTTCACCTTCCGAATTGGGTTCGCGATAAGTGATTTCGAGTTGAGTAAAATTTTTGAATGGTTTGTTGAACACAGCATAGAAGTAACAATGTTGCTCGGCTGCCCAGGCTTGGGATACTCGGTAACCGGATATTGCTGTGTCGCCAATGGTTTGAATATCGTAGTAATAAATTTTGTCCCGGTGCATCATATCGATGAACAAGCGACATGAATCGCCGGGTGCCATCGTATAACGATGAATGCCAGTGTGTGGAGTTGTTGTGAGTTCTGCTTGGATATTGTAGTCCTGTAACTTCACTTTATAATAACCTGGTTTAGCTTTTTCCTCTGCGTGTGTAAATGACGATTTGTAAGCGTCTTTCCAAACTGGAGCAGATTTAATGCGGTGATTGGTGGGCATGAACAAAATATCACCATAGTCTGGAACCCCAGTACCTTGTAAGTGCGTATGTGAGAAACCATAAATGATTGAATCGCTGTAGTGGTATCCACCGCATCCATCCCAGCCTTCAAGACGTGTGTCTGGCGACAGTTGCACCAAACCGAAAGGCGAAGTGGCTCCGGGGTAAGTATGACCATGGCCTCCGGTTCCAATGAATGGATCCACGTAGGATGTAAGATCAGGTTCTGTGAGTGGAGGTCGTTCGTTGGTTTTCACTTTTACACTCATGCAACCGGCCATTACCAGCACAACTAAGCAGGGGAGTACGAGGGCGTGTTTTTTCATTTTGTCTTAAAGAATACCGTATCGTTCGTGAAGGATATTGATGTGGTGTTGTACATGGCCAACCATAGCAAAAGCTATCGCTCGTGCGGTGACTGGATTTCCATTTGCCTCGCCAACAAAATCTAAAGCATCGATGGGTGCATGATCCATGGTCCAGGTGGTCACTTGGCGAATACTTTGCCATTCCTTTATCAGTTCTTCACCAGAAAATCGATCGGCGTGACCGAAGTCGGCATAATGGTTTTCGTCATACCCAGGCAATGGAGTAGTGT
>JBDKJN010000326.1:0-7802 GCA_039796595.1 Bacteroidota bacterium | reverse complement strand
CAGCGGCAACTACTTCCTTATAACCTTCCGCTTGTTTGGTCAAGATTTCAAATAAACCTTTCGCTTCGGCTTCCATTTTAGCATAGATCGCATCAGCTTCCCCTTTTGCATTTTCCCTGATGGTTTCGGCGGCGGCTTGTGCTTCGATAATGGCGCGTTGTTTTGCGATTTCGGCCGGTACAACGATGTTTGCGATCTGTGTAGAGCGTTCTCTTTCCGAACGTGCCAATTCTGCTTTTTGTTCAGCCAAATACGATTCCTCCAACGCTTTGGCTTGTTGCACTTTTTCAGAGGCCAAAGCCAGACGCAAAGCTTCTGCTTCTTTTTCTCTTCTGTTGGCTTCCGATTGCGCAATAGCAATTTTCGCTTCGTTTTCGCCTCGAATAGCGATCGCGTTGGCTTCTGAAGTTTTTACGCGGGTATCTCTTTGCGCTTCTGCCTTACCGATGGTCTCATCCTTTACGGCAGTTGCAATGCTAATTTCTTTGTCTTTTTGAGTGATGGCAATTTTGACATCGCGGTCGCGGTGCGTTTCTGCGATTTGCGTGTCTTTTTCGCGATCGGCCAACGCTTTACCAGTTTCCCCGATTTTCTCTTGTTCCGCTACGCTGATCTTCGCTTCATTGATCGCTTTGGCAGCAGCCTCTTTACCCAAAGCTTCGATATAACCTGATTCGTCTTTGATGTCGGTTACGTTTACGTTGATCAATTTCAAACCAATTTTTTTCAACTCACTGTCGACGTTCTTCGAAATATTATCCAAGAATTTATCGCGATCCGAATTGATTTCTTCAATCGTCATTGTTGCAATCACCAAACGCAATTGACCAAACAGAATGTCTTTGGCCAACTCTTGAATTTGCTCAGAGGATAATCCCAAAAGTCGTTCAGCAGCAGTGTTCATGCTGTCTGTTTCTGTCGAAATAGCGATGGTAAAACGACATGGTACGTCGACACGAATATTCTGGCGGCTCAACGCATTGGTGAGGTTGGCTTCAATGGATAGCGGTTTTAAATCCAGGAAAGCATAGTCTTGAATGACAGGCCAGATGAATGCACCACCACCATGGATACATCGGGCCGAAGTGCCACCTGTTCGACCGTATATCACTAGGATTTTATCCGAAGGACAACGTTTGTAGCGCGATACTAGCGCAGAAATACTTACAAAAATGACGATTACCGCAACGACAATCAGAATAATGGGTGACATAAAGTTTAAGATTAAATATGAGCTACAATAAGAATATTTTCGTTTTCGATTTTCACGACCTTGACAACAGTTCCGGAGGGAATGCGATCGTTTTCGGTCATAGCATCAAGCTCGTGCACTGAGCCGTTGACGCTGATCATAATTTTTCCTTTTCCTTTTTTGTTTTCAGGGATGGCCAAATAGACATCAGCTGTTTTATTCAAGGTATCGCTGATCTTAAAGGTATTGTCTTCGGCAAGTTTTTGAACTTGTCGAATTATAATAAAAAACAGATACACGAAAAGGGCGCCTATAACAATGGAGAAGCCGATTAGGAGTGGCTTATTGGTAATGGTGGTGAAGAACGAGATACCCGCCCAGCTAAGGCCCAATAAGAAGTTGATCATATTGCGCAGGGAGAAGAGCTGAAAAGGCGCATCGACCTCGTGCAAATCGCCTTCGAAATCGGCTTCAACCCCGTCACTCGCATCAGCGCCAGTGAAAGTCATAATGGTTTGAAAAAGGAAGATGAGGCTAGTTGGTATTGCGATGAACCAAAAAGTCTTGAGTAGAGGGTCTAGGTTGTTTAAGAATTCCATAATGATCAAATGTACACGAAATTTTGATCTATTTTCGGGAAATGTATTTGGAGGATTCGTTTTTTAGAAAAATTAAGAGGAGGCAAAACCTTCGGCCTCAATCGGCAGTGCTTGTCGTTTATAGCACTTGACTTAAGTATACATTCAAAGAAAAAAGGTACTATGAGGTTGAACACGTTTCTTGCACTGATGAGTTTGTTTTCAATGGCATGTAGTGAGGAAAAGTTGATGAATGCTAATGATGATTTTAATGTGTGTTATGGTCATTCAAACAATGAGGGTCTAATTGTTTATTCGAGTTATGGTCACAATGAGTTCGGTAGTTATTTTAAGCAATTTTATTACGATTCATGCGCATTAAAGTGGATTAATGAGCGTAATTTCGAAATTGAAATGAACGCATCTGAAGGTTTTTCGCATCAAAAAATTAATTTAATCTATTCTCACGATAAACTTATTGCTCGACTCTTAAATGTAAATGATATTGAGCCTTTAAATGAACGGCTTGATACGATTGGTAGCGGTGATCTAGTGCTCGATACGATAAGTAGAACAATTGGTATTCACCTTGAATATATTCTGTCAAATCAAAATACCACCAATCCTAGCGACTATAAGGCCTCTTATTATATTTCAGGCTCTCTCAAATATGAAATTAAAGACGAAGGGTTTTAGTGGAATTCTTTCGCTACGTCCGCAGAGGTCTAGAATAACTCGACAAGTTGAATCAAATCAATATATCCATGATGCTCCCCAATGCATCGTGATCGTAGAAATGTAACGCAGATCAATGTATATCCTGCGCATCCAACCACTTGTGATACAAGTAGGCATTGTGCTGGTGTTCGCTAAAAGTTTTAACAAAATCATGGTAGCCAGTTTGTTTGGGTTGTGCACACATGAATAGATAATCATGTTTTTCGGGGTGCAATACGGCGTTCAAATAAACGGTCTCCGGAAAGCCGATCGGACCTGGAGGCAGACCTACAAAATGATACGTGTTGAAAGCTGTTTTTACAGTGGTGTGCTCAGAGGTCACGCGGTCGACATGTTCGATTTTGCGTCCGTATGTGCTCGTGGGATCGGATTGCAAAGGCATGTTGATGCGCAAACGATTGAGATAAAGTCCGGCGATCTTGGGCGCTTCTTCGTTCTTGGCTGTTTCTGCTTTTACTATGCTCGCCAAATTGATTACTTCAGCTGGTGTCAAGCCTATTTTTTGTGCTTCTGTTTTTTTCTCTTCTGTCCAATACACATTGTAGTTTTTGAGCATGCGATCCAAAAACTCTTCGGGTGTGGTCGAATAATTAAAATTATAGGTGTTCGGTGGAATAAAGCCCATGATGTTGTACGCATCGGTCGACAGTTTTGCAAACGTTGCTGGCGACAAGAGATAGCTTGCAAAATCTGCACTATCAGGTTTTAACTTAGCGCCAAGTCGGCCACACAAGTCATACATATTGTCCATATTCTCCAATCGCAATGCAATTGGATCTTGCAGCTTAGCTCTGAACTTATTCACCAATGTGTTGTGCGGCATTTCAGCATCAATGATGTAATACCCGGTACTAATGGTTTTGAGTTTTTTGATTTGACTCAATTGTGCAAACCGCCCCGGGTGACTCAACAACATCTGGGCTTGATTGCTCGCTAACCATTCTTCTAACGTTTGATCATGATCAATCAGAAGTGTGATTTTTTTGGTGTTAGAAGTATGACTGCCATACACTACTACATAACCATAGGCCAACAATGCGCCTAAACAAACAGCCATCGCGATGATGGTAATTTTAATTTTTTTATTCATCTTCATAGAACCAAAGCAAAATGCTGGGCCGGTTTGTTTTTATAAACGGTATTTTCCCTGACCACAAAACCCAATTGAGCGAACAAATGTAAAGATGCCGTGTTGTCGGTGTGAATCAAACATTCCAATATCTCAACTTGTCGTAGCGACCGCAACCGTACTAACAAGGTTCGAATGGCATCGCTGGCATATCCTCGTCCGCGGTCAGTGGTATCACCAATCAGAATTCCTATGCCGGCTTTTTTTGCGTTGCGATCATAATGAAAGAGATCCACAACGCCTACCGGCCGCATGTCCGTCGTAAAAAAAATCCAACGGGCTTGTCCATGTTGTTCAAGGGATCCACTGCGATGCAGAGCTTCTTCGATTTGGTCGATTGTAAAGGGGCCGGGCTCCTCAGTGATGGGCCAAAACTCAGGATTATTCTCCCATTTCAATATCAACGGCGCGTCCGCTGGCAACGCCAGGCGCAATCGTGTTTTGAGGCCATGGAGTATCACGCGTATTGTCCGGTTTGCAACAACACGAGTGTACACGCTTCTTCGCAAAGAATGCCATTGGCGCCAGCGGTGGCCATGAATGCTGGGTTCTCCGTACCTGGATTAAAAAGAATTCTTCGTGGCTTCAGACTCAGGATGTAGTCCACATAGTCGGCCTGTATGGTTGGATTGATGTATAGGGTGACGGTATCTATATCCGCAAGTTCGGGGCGTCCAACATGAAATACCACGCCTTGTACTTCTCCGGGCCGTGACGCTATTGCTTCCACGTGATGGCCATGCGACAATAACATGCGCAATGCTTTATAGCTGTAGCGCTCTGGTTGAGTTGAAGCTCCGATAACGAGGGTTGTTGGCATGCCCCAAAGATAAAGAATGTTATCATAGCGGGGAATTGCTTGAGCCGTAGACCTTCCGAATGGCCTTGAAGCACATTCTTTGCATGTGGTTTTGGCTACCATTATTTAATTTTTCGTTAGTTTGTGCATGGCATCTTTTGGTAAATTGCTGTATTTCAGTAGATAGCGTGGGGATTCCGGTCGAAAAGAAGGAGGCATGCATGCGGGAATGGACAGTTGTTGCTTACCTTTGGCGGTGTGCCCCTTTGGGAACAAACTATACGCCTTGTTTTCCGACCAACGTTATGAAAAAGAGTATTCTAAATTCTACATCCATTTGGCTTGCCATCGTTGCATGTGTCGTGTTTTTTTCTTCGTGCAGCATCAATCGTGACTTTATTTTTCGCACCGACGAGGATTTTGTTTTTGATTCGCCGGCTCAGGATTCAACCAATACAGCAGATTTCAAAATTACCGCGAATAATATCTTACAGTTTGATCTCTATACCAATGAAGGTGCGTTGGTATTGGAATTCACGACGAGCGATGTTCAACGGACTTCAATCAATGCGATGCAAACCAATTCGTATATGGTTGAATCGGATGGTTTTTGTGAGTTTCCAGTCATTGGTCGGGTGCAGGTCGCAGGTCTAACGATTGCCCAATGCCAGGCGGTACTTGAAGAGAAATATTCCGGTCAATTTATTCGTCCTTTCGCCGTCGTCAAGGTCATCAATCGCAGAGCAATGGTCTATTCGGGCCAGCGGGCGCGAGGACAGATCATAGCGCTATCCAATCCGAATATTACACTTATCGAGGCTTTGAGCATTGCAGGTGGCTTGGGCGAAGATGCGAATGCCGAAAAGGTCCGGGTTTACCGCATTGTCAATGGACAACAAAAGATGTACAGTTTTGATTTGTCTAAAATTGAAGGATTGAAGAACGCACACTTTATCATTCAACATGGCGACATCATTCATGTTGAACCGATGCCTCAAATCGCTCGTGAGATCCAACAAGATATATTGCCTATCATCCAGGTGTTTTCTGGAATTGCGATCGTATATGGTGTCTTTGCACGAATTTTTTAATTCACTCTGCTGATTGCTCGAAACAAGCGACATATCAAAAGCAAAAGAATATCGCGATCGACTCACCAATTTTTCGAATGAGTTTGATCTTGGTTTGTTCATTCACATTTGTCGCAAGTCATTTTGGTGGGTGTTGCTCTGTCTTGTGTTGGCTGTCTTTGGTGCTGCGGTTTACCTGCGTTACACCCCATATACGTATGAATCAAAAGCGATCATCCAATTGGCGGAAGATCAGCAACCCGACGAATTGTTGGGCGTAGCCGCGCCGGAACACAACAATGAACCGGAGGCGAAAGTGGAGTTGCTGCGTTCAAAATTGCTGATCGGCAGAACGGTGAATAAAATGCCATTGCGTGTGGGCTATTATGCCAAAGGGGAAATTTTGACTGCACAGCATTATCTCACATCTCCTTACCAGATTGATATTTTGGAATTGACCAATGTTCTTATTCAAGACAAAAGGATTCAAATTAGTTTCCAATCGCAAGATGAGTGCACTATATCCTACGAAGGTCATGTGATCGAACATTGCGGTGTAGGCAAGGAAATCTCAACTCCGGACTTCAAGATTTTGGTTGGCATTGCCGATTGGGAAGAGCTTTACAAAAGCGATCAGGAATATGATTTGTATTTTGTTTTCAACTCTACCAATGCGTTGATATCTCAATTTTATGATCATATCAATGTACGTATTCTCAATAGCACTGCAAAAACGATAGAGGTGAGCCTTAAGGATCACAATCCATATTTGGCGCGTGATTTTGTACGAACGCACAGCACGGAATTTATTTTGTTTGATCTTGAAAAGCGCCGCAAGAGCGACGACAATGTGCTTTCGTTTTTGAACGAACAAATTGATACCGTTTATGCGCACCTTAAACGGACAGAAGTTCAGATCAATCAATTCAAACAAAACAATAAAATCAATGACCTGGATGGTACAAGTGAAATGTATCTGGGTCGATTGACTGAATTTGATACGGAAATTCTGCAAACGCAAATGGAGGAACGTCTATTGAATGACGTTGAAGCATTGACCAAAAAATCAAGTACAGATGTTGAAATATACAATTTGATTCCATTGGTAGCGGGAAGCAAGTACGAAAACGCGCTTTCGGGTCTGCTCAGCAAATTGCATGATCAAATGCTGGCGCTGGACGAAACGTTGTTATCGCACACCACTGACCACGACCGTGTAAAAACCTTGCGCAATCAAATTGATATTCAGAAAAAAGTTGTCCTCAATACGATTGAAGCGCTTCGCGATCAAATTACTACACGTAAAAAAACCCTAGATAATAAGTTGGCTCAGTTGGAAAGCGAGTATTATACGATTCCACAGAAGGAATTGGAATTCGCTCGCTTGCAAAGACTAAGTGGGATCAATGAAAAATACTATACCTTATTGCTTGAAAAATCCATCGAATACAAAATTTCAAAGGAAGGATTTGTCAGCAATAATCAAATTTTGGATGAGGCCAAAACTCCTGCCATGCCTGTTTCGCCCAAGCGGAATTTGGTGTATTTGACCTTCATACTTTTTGGAGTAGTGGCGTCATTTATTATCGTGAGTTTGCGTTACCTCATCCACAATGAAATTTCAACGCTGAATGAAATTATTAAGCACAGCAACGGCAGGATGCACAGCTTAGGAATCATTCCAAAGTACAAAGAGGAAGTGCCTGTTTCGATGTTGTTGGTGGATCAGAATCCGAGGTCGCTTATGGCAGAGTCTTTCCGCAGTGTGCGCACGAATTTGCAATTCCTCAACACCGAACGTCCCAAAACCACATTGGCGGTAACAAGCACCATTAGCGGCGAAGGGAAAACTTTTGTATCGCTCAATCTCGCAGGCATCATTGCATTCGGAGAGAAGAAGGTGATTGTCTGTGATTTGGATATGCGCAAGCCGAAAATCCACAAAGGGTTTAACTCGCCCAATGACAAGGGAATGTCAACTCTTCTGATCGGCAAACACAGTATGGATGAGTGCATCCAAAAAAGTACGCTGGCGAATCTGGATTTTATTACCGCTGGTCCTGTTCCGCCGAATCCTTCCGAATTGATCATCAGCAAACGCATGGATGCCATTGTGGAAGAATTGCTGGCGCGATATGACTATGTCATTTTTGACACCCCTCCGGTTGGATTGGTCACTGATGGAGTTAGTCTATTGAAGAAAGTGGATATACCCATTTACGTATTCCGTGCCGAATATTCTCAAAAACCATTCATTCAAGTGGCCGATAAATTGATCCACGAGAACATGATCAAT
>JBDKJN010000325.1:0-7857 GCA_039796595.1 Bacteroidota bacterium | reverse complement strand
CAAATGGGTGAAATGATATTTTGAAGGAGCATAATCGGATGTGTCGATTTTACCTTCAAGCCCAGTTCTTCAAATGGCTAACGTTGTCTCTTTCTTTCGGGATGCTCCTTGCTGTATTGAAGGTACTCATCAAACATTTCTTTAGGCATTACAGCACGATGATATTCGATGTCCTCTCGTAATTTTAATTCTGGATTGTTTGGATCACGAGCATAGGCTTCAAAAGCTTCTATATATTGAGGATGATTGCGGAATTTCAATCGAACAAAAGCGGTTTCAGGCGTTATAACCATAAGGAAAGCGAATCCACCAATTATTGCGATACGTTTAATTATCCGGAGCGAATATTCGGATTTGTTTTTATAATAACGAATCAGGACTACAACTAAAGCCATGGTTAAGCATGTTAATCCTTGTATCATCATGAGGTTAGCTCCGGGCCAACTTTCAAAGGTGAATAGTATTCCAACGCATACAATAGATAAATAGAAGCCCGATAGGATAGCCCCAGCAATTCGAATACCTGAAATACCTTCAAAGGGATCTTTTTTAAACAAATTGCGCAGTCGAATACCATTGAAGAGGACTAGACCTAAACAGAAGTACAACACGGCCAGAAGGGAGAGCGATGTGATGCCTAAAATAGCTGATCCCGGGATCATAAAGAATTTAAGTACCATTGCGATGAGTGCAATGGACCCGAAGATAATTTCAAGTTTTTTCATAACATTTCTAAGAGCAAGAAGTTGCTGCTTTTATTTTCTTTTTATTGCCTAAGTTTAAAGTGGTAGATGATTTTCACATACATAAGCAATGGGGTATACCACAATCAGATATCAGTGCTTAAGCGCAAATTGTAATGCAATTTTTCAGTATTGGATTATTCCACTTTTAATATTCTCGCTGTTTTGATGGTATGGGCATTTGACAGCGAAAGAATATACATTCCAGCCGGAAGATATTGCGTTGGAATAGCGGTGCGTTCGCTTTGTGCAGGTACTTGTAGTAGGATTCTGCCCGATAAGTCGGTGAACTGAATAATGTCACCAAATGCAGTGCCTTCAACTTTTATCTCTTGATTGAAAGGTATTGGCCAGACGTTCAATTGATTTTCGCTCGATCCAAGATCGTCGATACCTACGGTTATAGTCAGGGTAGTTGTTACAGTGCTATCACAACCACTATATGCGGTGAGTACATCTTGATATACTCCAGATGTGGTATAGGTACTTGTTCCCACCGTGAAGCTTTCTCCTTCTTCAATGGATACATTTTGTGAAGAAGAAAGGACAGGACAAACACTTTGTATGCGGGCAATAGCTAAATCAGTATTTCCATCGTTGACGGTTGAACCTGCAATGAGAATTTTTCCGTCTTGTTGAATGGCCATTGCAAAACAATAGTCATAGGTTCCAGAGAAATCGATGTTGGTTTTTCCATCCAAATGGAACAGCGGATCAAGGGTGCCATTCGGGAAAAAACGAAGTGCGGCCTTGTCATACATGTTGTACCCAATAAACCCTGCGGCGATGATATTGCCATCGGAATCCAAAGCTATATCGTGTACTTCGTCGAATGATTCATTCATGTCAACTGCCACAATACCATCACCACTAAAAGAGTTGTTGTTGGAGCCGTTGGTGTTTAATTGCACCAAGGCGAAATCGGTGTTGCTAACTCCACCTAAAAGTAATTTTCCGTTTGGTAATTGAAGCATCGATGTGATGTAATCATCGTATTCCGCTATCGAAAAAGTCCTTTTGCCATCGCTATCAAAAGAAGTATCTAACTCACCATTATCGAGGAATCTTGCAACGGCGATATCACTATAGAATTCACCATAGGTTCTTCCGGCTAAAACGATTTTGCCATCGGTTTGAACAATTACTGCATCGGCACTGCTTGAGCCACCAATAACGGCAATGTTGGCTCCAGCACTGCCAAAACTGGTGTCTACTGTTCCATTGCTAAGTACGCGCATCACGGTCATTTGATTTCCCATGCCGATTAAGCCTGACATTCCAACAACGATGATTCTTTCGTCTCCATCAAGCGTCATGTCATAGCAGTAAAAATTGGTAGGCACTTCGAAAACAAATTGCCCTGCATTACCGAAGGTATCATCGAATGAACCATCTGGATGGAGGCGAGCAATAGCCAATTGATAGTAACTGCCGTTGTAGGAGGATCCAGCTACAAGAATTTTCCCGTCGGATTGCAACTTCACACTCCTGGCAGAATTGTATGTGTTTCCGTCAAATTGAATGTTGACATATCCATCGTCTGAGAATGTATTATCAATTGAGCCGTCGACATTAAATCGAGCTAGTGTAAAATGCGTTGTGAAATTGATATAGCTCGTTCCAAGCACGACGATTTTCCCATTGGGTTGAATTGCAATGTCCTTTGCCTCATCGTTATCATTGTTGATATCCAAGGTCACCTTGCCATCGCCTCCGCCAAAGGATGTATCCAACCAACCTGGCTGAGCATACATACATTTTGTATTGATAATAAGGACGATCGGAAGAAGAAAGAGCAAGTAAATTTTTTGCATCGCACAGGGGTTTAGATGATGTAAATATATTGATTTGACGAATTGACTGCAAGTATAGTAGGGAATTAATCCAATGCAACGACACAGCCGTAAGATTGTGCATTTTAGAATTTTACATTGGCTTGACAATGCTTTATTAATTGCCCAGTCGTGGCATTGACGATATAGGTGTCTACGTCCCACCGTGAACGTTTTTCGTTGATCCAAATAAAAATTCCATCCTCGTCAAAAAAGAAGTTGTAGTGGCTTGTATTGAGCTTTGCCTTCAGTCCGTTTTGGCGAGCGATGGCCCACAGTGCTTCAAGCGAAAGAATATCACAAGGAGAATGAACATATAAAATGTCAGGCATTCCTGAGATGAATTCGATGGAATAATCGTCGGTGATCGAAAATGTCAAATCCGTGTGCATTCCCTTTTTTATGTCAACAGCATATTCGAAGTAATAATACGGTTTGTTTACCCCTGGTTTTTTAAGTGTTGATATAGGAAAATATCGACACTCTAAAAATTTGATTTCGGTTCCATCACAGAGCTTTCGCGTTTTACATATGGAATCTGCCATCCATTGTATGCGCTCTGGTATTGGTGGTTGCGAACTTATTTCTTGCCCGTTGCTTATTCTCCCCAAAAGGCAGGTCAGAATTAAAATGAAAAGGTAACGCGGGAATGACATTATTATCGCACTGAGAACCTATCACTGATTTACTTCAGATTCGATTCATTCAGCACAAGTAAATGTAAGAAAATTTTGGAAACGCAAATATACTCTCATGGTTCCTAAAATTTAAATTGGTGGTTTCAGTGCGATAACCATGAGATGACAAAAAATATTGCGTGATGATTTTGAAATTTCAAATCAGAGCAACATCGTTTTTTAGTTGACGATGTACAGGTGGATACCAGAACAATGAATGAGGATGCATTGAATATTTATCGCACATCTTACTCTACACCTTCCATTCATAATTGAGCCAATCACGGTTTTCTTCTGCACCTAGTCGATCATAGAAGTTTAGTCCGCCTTTGTTCCATGGAGCGACGGTCCATTTGATCTGCGTACAATTGTGTATTAGAGCTTCATCACGCAGCGCATGCATGAGTTGCTCGCCGATTTTTTGACCGCGAAAGTTTTCATCTACAAACAGTTCTTTCATGTAAATAGCCGGTCTATTTTGTGCGGTATAGGGAAGGAAATAATAGACGAGCATGCCCACAATTTTGTCTTGCGCTTCAGCCACTAGGCAATAAAAATCGGGCGGTGTTTTGTGAAATCCACTTTGCGCAACAATTTCGGGAGTTATAGCAAAACTGTCGATGTACTTTTCAAATACAGCGAGTTCGCGCATGAGCACCCAAAGTTGTTGGCTGTCCCTTTCTTCTGATTTTCGTATAGTGATTTGCATGATAGATTTGAATCAGGTCCTCAGAATTTTTTCCATTTTCCTTCCTTTCGCTAGTTCATCAATTAGCTTGTCCAGATATCTCGCTTTTTTGGTGAGAGGGTTGTCTATCTCCTCAATGCGATAACCGCAGATGGTTCCTGTAATCAGGTGCGCGTTGGGGTGAATTGTTGCTCTTTCAAAGAATGTTGCAAACGTCACTTTCTCATCAATTAGTGATTGCAGTTTTTTGGCATTAAATCCTGTTAACCACTCGATGACGTGGTGTAGTTCTTGGATTGTTCTACCCTTGCTTTCCACTTTATTTACGTAGTGAGGATAGACGGATGCGAAGACCATTTTGGCGATGCGATCATGATGTTCAGCAGTAGCTTGCATAATTAGATATTCGATTGTTGAAATATATAAGGCGGCCTTTTAAACGAGTTATAAATCACACCATAGACATTTAGCGGCTCTCCATTATTTTTTTAAGAAGAGTGAGGTCTTTGTTATTTGCCTTTCGCATCATTGAAGCCATGAAAGGAGCAAACCACTTGGAGAATCCTGTTGGGTTTCCTTTATTCTGCAAAGTCATTTTAGTGGTTTCTTTGTCTATGGCCGTCCACGTATATGTAGTTTCCATCGGAAAGGGACCCTCTGACGTTCGCATCACAAGTTTTTGTTGTGGTGTGAGTTCAACAAACTCATAAGTATAGGCAAGCTTTCGACCAAGAAATTGCGCAACAAAGGCTACTTGAGAACCAACGACCAAAGGCTTGGCTGTTTTCCATTCTGCTGATTTTATATTGACATACCATTCTGGTGCATTGTCCGGATTGCTTGCATAGACGGACACCTTTTCAATCGGAGCTTTGATGGTTATTTCTGTGATTACGTCGACCATGTTGGCATGAATTAGATGTCTAATATCGTACAATTTTCGCATGCCACCACCAATTGCTGGAAAGTTCAAACAACGAGAGGTACATCTGATCGGAATCGAAGATAGACGGAGGTTTATGGCTCATTTTTGCTGAAGTCCTAATTTTTCGACATCCGATATCCAACGATTTCTGGTGCTGTTTTTGGAGTTTTTTACGATGCCGAAATAAGAGACATGAACCGGTTTGATACCACAAAATTCAAGCGTGGATTTTTTGAGTTGATTTATGCTTGGTTTGCCATAGACCAGCCAATAGTACCAACCTGGTTGGTCGAGAGTAGTGATGATGCGAGCAGTTTTTCCAGACAATAGTTTGTCCCAAAAAATTGAATTTTCTTTGTATTGAAATGCAAATCCGGGTAAAAAAAGACGATCGATAAATCCTTTCATTATGGCGGGAAGCCCGCCCCACCAAACCGGATGAATCCACACCAAATGGTCCGCCCATCGGATTTTTTCCCAGGCTTTGAGGAGATCGGGTTCAAGTTCTGTGCGTTTCTGATAACCAAATTCAAGATTTGGGTTGAATTTTAGAGAGGAAATGTTCAATTCCTCAATGAGGGCATTTGAGCGAAGGGCGCCTTTTTTATAGGCATCAGCAAAAGCGGAATTTAGACTTTCTTGATTGGGGTGGCCGTTGATGATTAGAATTTTTTTTGCCATATTTTTTAATGTGAATGGCAAAATTCAAAGTATAAAATTGAAGAAAATAGGACAAATGTCTAAAAATCCATTTCCTTACGAATTCTACTCAAGTGACGCTGTGTGATTCCCAAATAGGAGGCAAGATATTGCAAAGGAATTTTTTGTATCAACTCCGGTTGATGTCTAAGCAACTCTGCATAGCGTTGCGTGGCATCGTTTTTCTGAAGCTGAAAAATGCGCTTTTCCAATTCTATATATTGTTGTTCGGCTATTGTTTTTAAGAAGTAGATCCAATTGGAATTGGGCTGAATCAGTTTTTCCAGTTGTTCTTTTGAAACGATTTGCAGCTCAGTTTTGGCAATTGCTTGAATATTTTCTTGTGTAGGTTGAGCGGTTAAGTAGGATGAATAGGCCGTCATAAGGCTATTCGGAAATGTGATACAATAGGTTATTTCATCGCCATTATTGTTGGTATAAAAAGAACGAAGCCCACCTGATCGAATGAATGCAACATGATTACACGTTTGACCTTCTTGAATGAAAAATTCAGATTTTAGAAGTGTTTTATCTTCCAGTAGTTCAACAAAGGAGTCAATTTCATCGTTGCTCAGAATGTTGAATGATTGCAGGAAGAGATGAATAGAAGGAATAGTCATTTTGAAGTAAGCAATTTATAATCGATTTCTGCAAGGTTTGGATATTTTGAAGAATAGATAATTGGGATTTGCATGCCCTCATATAATTCGTCAAAGAATCGTTCAGTCACAGAAATGTTTGCCGATACTCTTTCATTTGAATTCGTGAAAAAATCAACATCGATGCTTTGTATTGTGCGTGCACCTTTGCCATAAATCTGAGTTTTATCCGTGACAACAGCTACAGCACGAACCCCGTTGGTGGCTAATTCCTTGGAATGAAAATTTGATGTACATGAAATGAAGTAAAAACCAAATACAAAAAGCATCGAAACGCTAAACAATCCAGCAGGGATGCCCGCTTGGTCGGCCAATTTATCGGAAGTTATCCAACTGAAGATGATCCAAATGGAAAGTATCATCGTAAATACTCCACCAACTATAGCAAACAGAACACTGTATTCTCTCGCGATATGAATAGGGATTAAATCAAAGAACAAATAGAGGTTAAACCCAAGGAGTCCTATAGGGATCAGGTTGCGAAGAATTTTTTTGGTGTGCATTTTTTTGGGGATGTCCAATGGCCTCTGCCAATGATTTGTGACCTACACGGAATCAATAAATACTATATCCTTAGGTGCTCAACTCAATATCATCCCATGAAATTCCTTTCGAAAGCATCCAGGAAAGGGAGTGTCGTCGTTCGTGAATAACGCCTCCATTCATCATTGGATGAAATCCTTCGGGAACGGTGGGGCGCCCCAGTTGTGCACTTCGAACAGCGTTGTGGATACAATAGAACAAGTCCTCTTTGGCTTTGACTTCTTGTTCGTTGACGCAGGTTACACCAAGGAGCCAATCTGTGATATTTTCATCAAGATCACATGTGTGGTGCTGAAGAATTATGCTCATTTGTTCGCCAGTCATCATTGCACCCGTTATTTCTGGGGCTTGATAACCAAAGTACCACGCCAAGGGCCAACAATTTTCGAAACGCCAACCAAGATTTCTGCGCATATCTTCATCTGCGCGATCGGTTTGAAGCATTTCGTGTTCTTGATCAGACAAAAAATCGCCTAGATTATTGCGTTCAATGAAGTTTAGAATGACTTCATCCGGTACGTCTTCAGGTGTAGCCCAGCACCATATTATGATTGCTTTTAGTGCATGAAGGCGACGAGCGATTTCTTCTTTTGATCGTAGTTCTATGTCGTTTTCTGTGGGTAAAGAAGTGGCAGGAATAAATCCAGCATTTAGACAAATGGAAACATTTTCAAGCCTCTCCTGCGTCATCCATGGAATTGCTTTGTATCGTTCCAAAGGGTCATTCGCGGCAACAGGTTGTGGTTGGACACTTTCTTCTTTAGACCCGAGTATTTTTTTGAAAAAATTCATAATTTTTTCTTTTAGTTTCTTGTAAATATAAAGCGACCACCGCCTTGATGGAGCACCATCGTTTTTTCTTGTGTGTTGAATTCCATTACGATCCCAGCAGCTTCAAAGCTGAACTTGTCCTTTTCGGTGGCATCAAGTGGAAAAGACGATTGACCCGTGGCTTGGGCTATAAGCGCATTTCCTTCTTTGGTGACGGTTATTTTAAGAGGCATTTGATCAGAGGAATAAACTCCTAAGTATTTGTCCAAATCTTCAGATGTTAAGCTAACCTTCGAGAATGTTGGTATTTCGAAAGGCTT